>NZ_JAVHLH010000100.1 GCF_031082345.1 Brevundimonas sp.
AGACCTTCATCATACACGCGGCATGGCTGCGTCAGGCTTTCGCCCATTGCGCAAGATTCCCCACTGCTGCCTCCCGTAGGAGTCTGGACCGTATCTCAGTTCCAGTGTGGCTGGTCATCCTCTCAGACCAGCTACTGATCGTAGCCTTGGTGGGCCATTACCCCACCAACAAGCTAATCAGACGCGGGCCGCTCTAAAGGCGATAAATCTTTCCCCCGAAGGGCACATTCGGCATTACCACCCGTTTCCAGGAGCTATTCCGAACCTAAAGGCACGTTCCCACGTGTTACTCACCCGTCCGCCACTAACCCCGAAGGGTCCGTTCGACTTGCATGTGTTAGGCCTGCCGCCAGCGTTCGCTCTGAGCCAGGATCAAACTCTCAGGTTGAGTTGACTATCTGACCTAAGCAGACCGACCCGAAGGCCGGTTGGCATTAGTTCTACGTATTCTTGACGAGATCCCACGAACGCCTCTCCGAAGAGCGACGTCATGGTGTCTTTTCAAAAAGACCGCAGTTGTCAGTGTCGAGACAATCTCTAGGATTGTCGCTAGGACACCGCCGCCTGCGTTTCTCTTTCCAGATCAACGATTTCAAAGACCCAGGAACCGGAGAACCGATCCCACCGTTTAGCGCCCGGTTACGGCGGAGGCGGCGATGTAGTCGCCTCCCCTTCCCGTGTCAAGCGATCATTCCTGGGAACGATCTCTTTTCAGCGGCCCCGCCCGGAGGCGAGGGAGGCGCTGTTTAGCGCCTCATTTTTCTGCGTCAAGTGGTTCTTTTTAAAGAAGAACCTCTGTCTGCAAACCACCCTGGAGGGGCGGCGGAGGCGGCTCTCTAAGGAAGGCCGATCTCCGTGTCAACCGGGCTTTTTCAGCCATTTCGCGAGGACTGAAATCCGAGGATTTCGGGCCGCAAAAAACCGCCTGGAAAGCCGAGAGGCTTGCCTCTGTTTCGTCCGACGATTCGATTGGAGCGCGGAACCTAACCGAAACACCTTAAGGAAGCAACCCGCTGTAGCGACTTTCTTCCCGGGGAACCGTCGGTGACTTTCGTCTCCGCGGCCCCGGCGGCCGGCCCGTTTCCGAGCGAGGCGGCGATATACGCAGCGGCCATTTTGTTCGCAAGCCGATTCCGACAGTTTTGCGAACTTTCTCGCGGAGTCACGGTCGACGGACGCTGTCAGCCCGGTCGGGCCGCACGCGACGCGCGGCGGCCGTCCTTCTCGCCCCGTCAGCCGGCCGCGATATAGGTGCGCAGGGACTCCGCTTCCTGCGTGGCCTCGGCGATCTGGCATTTCACTACATCGCCGATGGAGATCACCCCGGCCAGGCGGTCATCCCGGAGCACCGGCAGGTGACGGATCCGGCGGTCGGTCATCCGCTCCATCAGGACTCCCACCGTCTCGGCCGGCGCGGCGAAGACGACGTCCGCGGTCATGAAGTCCGAGGCCGGCTTGTCCAGCGCCCCGGCGCCGCCCTGGGCGACGGCCCGCACCACGTCGCGCTCCGACAGCACTCCGACCACCCGGTCCGCGTCGCAAACGATCAGCGCGCCGACCTTCAGCCGGTCCAGCTCGCCGCAGGCGTCCCCCAGCCGCATATCCGGGCGGATGCTGAATACGGCGTCGCCCTTGTCCTTGAGAATTTCGGCGACCAGCATCGCGGCTCCCCTTCTCTCTATATAGAGCGCGGCCGCGGATGGACCGCTTCAGGCGGAAGGGTCGCGCAGATCGGGCGGGGAATCAAATGACGTCCGGCGTGAACGGAACGGCCGGGCCCACGGGCCGATCAGCAGCGCGCCTGCGAGGAAGCCGAAGGCATGGGCCTCCCAGGCCACGCGAGCCCCTTCCGCGCCGGGGGCCAGTCCGATCAGACCCGCTCCGGCGTTCACGCCCATGATGACGGCGGCCATGACCAGGAAGCGGCGGTCCCCGAGGGGACGCAGGGAGCCGTCGCGTCGACCCAGCAGGCGGAGGGCGGCGCCCATCAGGCCGAACACCGCCCCCGAGGCGCCCACCAGCGGATCGAACGTGTCCGGATGGATCAGGCCGTAGCCGGCGGTGCTGATGAGGCCGGTCGCCAGGTAGAAGGCGAGAAACCCGACGACGCCCCTCGCCCCGGTCATCAGCCGGGCGACCGGTGGCGCGAAGGCGAAGACGCCCAGAGCGTTCATCGCCACATGGCCCCAGCCGCCGTGCAGGAACATCGAGGTCAGGAGCCCCGGCCACCAGTCGCCCCTCCACAGGGACGCGGGCCTGAACGCCAGCGACAGCCCCCCGTCAGGCAGGCGCGTCTGCAGCCAGAACAGCAGCGGCAAGGACACGGTCAGAAGCAGCGCGACCGCGGGCGCCGTGAAGATCCGTTCGGGGGGCGGCTGATCGGTCAGGGTCGGGCTCCGGTCGATTCTGGAATGCCTTCATTAACAGCCAAGCCTGGCAAGTGGTTCTTAATAACCATGATCCAGATTGAGACGCGGGTTGGTTGCCGACCCCTAAACCATGTTCGCGTGTGGAGGTTCTCGTGACCGTCAGGCTGAAGACCATCCCCGCCCTTCTCGGAGCCGCCCTGCTCGTCGCGCCATCGGCCGCGGCCGCGCAGTCCGCCGGCTCCTCCGGCATGGGCGCCTATCAGGCCGGCTACGGCGGGTCGCGCTACACGACGGCGCGTCCCCAGACCGGCTCGACCCGCGATCAGAACGGCAACCGTCTGATTGTGGACGGCATCATCCAGGCCGGGGCCAACAGCTATTCAAGCGCCACCGGCGGCGTCTCGTCGAGCTTTTCGGGCGTCGGCGGCGCGGACGGCGGCACAGCCATCGGCGGCTCCACGGCCATCGGCAACAGTCTGAACGTCGTGGTCCAGGGCAACCACAACACGGTCATCGTCAACTCGACCCAGACCAACAACGGCAATGTCACCGCCGGAACCAGCCTGAACGGCACCCTGAGGCTTCCATGATTCACGGCCAGTTCGCCCGGCGTCTGAAGACGACCGCCGCCGCCAGCGCGATCGCCGCGCTTCTCGGCGGCTGCATTTCCGCATCGGCGGGGCCCAACGGCACCTACGCCACGCCGATCGGCAATGCGCCGGTGACGGCGAACCCGACCCCCTATTCCGCCGCGCTCTACTGCATGGCCGACTACGCCCGGCGCTACGACCTGCCCTCCCCGCGCATGTCGGTCGGCCGGATCGCCGACTACACCGGCACCGTCTCGGCCGACGGCGGCCGTCAGGTGACCGGCGGCGCCTCGCTGATGGCGATGACGGCGCTGGCGAAGGCCGGGGCCCAGATTCTCGAACGCTACGACACCTCGGTCTCCGAGATGGAGCTGCGCTACGCCAACAACCGCCTGATCGGCGACGCCGGCCCCGGCGGCGCCGACGACGTCCAGTATCGCCGCATCCTCGCCGGCTCGGTGCCCGGCACGGATTTCTACATCATCGGCGGCATCACCGAGGTGAACTACAATATCCGTTCGGGCGGTTTCGACATGGCCGCCGGCCAGGCCAGCACCCAGACGCCGCTGTCGACCGCCTTCGCGGGCAAGGCCTTCGTGATGAACATCGCCATCGACCTGCGGCTGGTCCAGACGACCACCCTCGAGGTCGTCGACGTGGTCTCGTACCAGAAACAGATCATCGGCCGGGAGATCTCGGCCGGCGTGTTCGACTTCCTGAACGGCAACGTCTTCGACATCTCGGCCGGCGAAGGCGGGCTGGAGCCGGTCCAGCTGGCGGTTCGCGCGCTGATCGAACGGGCCACGGTCGAGTTCATGGCCAATCTGTACGGCGCACCGGGCCCGGACATCTGCCTGTCGGCGGGCCCGGACCCCCTCGGAGGCACGACCGGTCCGACCGGCGGCTACTATCCGGCTTACCCCAACACGGGAACGAACAATGGCGAAACCCGCGCGGATCCGTCTCGCTGGCACGATCGCCGCGACGGCGCTGTGCGCCGCAGCCGCTACTGAGGCCGCCGCGCAGACCCCGCCTCCGGGCGGGACCATCGTCCTGAACGACCAGCTGCAGCTGGGCGACGTCTTCTCGCACCAGACGCTGAACGTCGTCGACGCCCAGGAACAGGTCACCGTCAGCACCTCGGCCCAGGGCAACAGCGCCTCGGGCGCGGTCGAGAACGGCTCCATCACCGTCCAGTCCGACCAGGACATGCGCGGCGACGCGGTGGCCACGACCGACATGACCCTCGGCGGCGACACCTGGGGCCTGGTCACGGCGACGACCCAGGCCGGCGGCAACTATCTGGCGGTCAGCGCCTATGATTCCGATCTGACCGTCGACGCGACCCAATCGAACACCGGCGGCCTGGTCAGCGCCACCTCGCAACTGGGCGACGACGACGCCCGCCTGCTTGGCGGAGCCGTCATCAACGCCTCGGCCATCTCGAACACTGTGGCCATGTATGGCGAGGGCTCGGCGGTCGGCGGCACGATCGATCAGTCCTCCTCCGCCACGGTGCGCGCCTACAACCGGATCGAAACCCAGTACATTCCGGCCGAGGCCAGCGTCTCCAGCCAGGCCATCGTCAACGCGGTCCAGCTGACCAGCGGCCAGACCTCCGGCCAGAACCTCGCCATCGTCCAGACCTCGACCGGGGATTTCGTCGAGGCCGAGTCCAGCGCCAACGCCGGCAACGCCTGGGACCTGGCGGCGCGCGCCCGCGCCAGCGCCAACCAGGCCGTGCTCTACAACGAGGGCGGATCGGTCGTGACCGACTCCCGTCAGGACAACACCGCCTTCGTCCGCGCCGCCGCCACGACCACCGCCTACGACTACGGTCGCGCCGAGGCTTACGCCCGCGGCGCGGCCAACGAGCTGTCGGTCGGCAACAACGACATCTACGTCGAGATCGACAACAGCCAGTTCAACTCGGGCGGTGTCGACGTCACCGCCACCTTCTCGGGCACGAACGGCTATGACGTCTATGTCGGCGCCGAGGCGGTGGGCAACAGCGTCACCGGCTTCGCCTGTTCGGACTGCGAGGGCTATCTCGAGGCCCGCAACACCCAGACCAACGGCGGCGATGTCTCGGCGACGGCGAACACCACGGTCGCCGGTTCGACCCGGGCCGTGATCACCGGCGCAAATTCGGTCGGCAATTCCGCGACTTTCTACGTCTCGCGGCCCTCACATTAATCTTCCGTAACTTGAGCGGCGCTTCCGTGTCCCCGAAAGGTTGCAGGGGGCGCCGGCGACGAGGTCGCGCGCCCGACAAATCTTGTCCGGCGCGGTCCCGATCGGGTGTCTTCGCGCCCATCGGAAAGTCGCCTCGACCATGCGTACACCCCGTCGTCTGCTCCTTCTTGTCGCCGCGTCCGTCACGGTTCTGACCGCGGCCTCGCCCGCCCTCGCACAGGCCCAGGCCCAGCCTTCCGACCCGTGGGCGCATGCGGCCAGCGACATCCCGGTCGACGCCGACGTCCGCTTCGGCGTCCTGCCGAACGGCATGCAGTACGCCATCCTGCGCAATGACACCCCGCCCGGACAGGCGTCGTTCCGGCTGCGCATCGACGCCGGCTCCCTGATGGAGAACGACAACCAGCGGGGGCTGGCGCACTTCATGGAGCACATGGCCTTCAACGGGACCACCAACATCCCGGAGAACGACCTGCTGCGTATTCTCGAGCGGCATGGCCTGGCCTTCGGCGCCGACACCAACGCCTACACCTCGTTCGACGAAACCGTGTACATGCTGGAGTTGCCGCGGGCCGACGAGGCGATCGTCGACGACGCCCTTCGGATCATGCGCGAGCAGGTGTCGGAAGCGCTCATGGCGCCCGAGGCCATCGACGCCGAGCGCGACGTCATCGTCGGCGAGCAGCGCCTTCGCAACGTGCCGGGTCTGCGCGCCCTGGAGGCCCAGTTGAAGCTGCTGGCCCCGGGCCAGCGCATCTCGGAACGCCTCCCGATCGGAGACCTGGAAGTCATCCGCACGGCGCCGCGCGAGCGGTTCGTGGACTTTTACGAGGCGTACTACCGCCCGTCCCGCGCCACCTTCGTGGCCGTCGGCGACTTTGATGTCGCGGAAATGGAAGCCAAGATCAGGGGCGCCTTCGAGAGCTGGGAGCCCAAGGCCGCCGATGGTCCCGACCCGGACCTCGGCACGGTCCAGCCGCGCGGGCCGGAGACCCGGATTCTGCTCGAGCCGGGCGTGCAGTCCTCGATCTCGCTGGGCTACGTCCGCGCCCCCGACCGTGATCCCGACTCCGTGGCGGAGCGCCGTGACAACCTGGTTCGGGGTCTGGGCCTGGCCGTGCTGAGCCGCCGTCTTGGCGAGATCGCGCGCGCCGACAATCCCCCCTTCATCGGCGCCAGCGCCTCCGAGGGCGACCTGTTCGACAGTCTCGGCTCGGCTTCGGTCTCGGCCCAGTTCAATCCGGGCGAGTGGCAGCGGGCGCTGGAGACCATCGAGCAGGAGCAGCGGCGCATCGTCCAGTTCGGCGTCACCGAGGTCGAACTCCAACGCGAGATTACAGGGATCCGCACCAATCTCGAGAACGCGGTCGCATCCGCCGCGACGCGCCGCACCCCCCAGCTCGCCATGGGTCTGGTCGGCGCGGTCAACGCCGAGCGGGTGTTCAACACGCCCCAGACCAGTCTCGACCTGTTCAACGCCGCCGTCGAAGGTCTGACCGCCGCCCGGATCAACGAGACCCTTCCTCTTATCTTCGCGGGTGAAGGACCGCTGGCGCTCATCATCACGCCGGTGGAGATCGAAGGCGGAGAGGCCGCCGTCACGGCCGCGCTCGAGGCCTCGCGTCAGGTCGCCGTCGCCGCACCGGCGGCGCAGACCGAGCTCGCATGGCCCTACGCCAGCTTTGGAACCCCGGGCACGGTCGAGAACCGGCGGGAGTTCGCCGACGTGGGCGCCACGGTCGTCACCTTCGCCAACGGCGTCCGCCTGACGGTCAAGCCGACCGACTTCCGTGACGAGCAGATTCTCGTCAGCGTCCGCACCGGCATCGGCGAACTGGGCCTGCCGACCGACAGGTCCGACCCGCAAGCCCTGGCCCCGCTGGTCTTCACCCAGGGCGGGCTCGGAGAGCTGACGGCGGACGAACTCAGCCGGGTGCTGAACGGCCGCATCTATTCGGCGGGTTTCGGCGTCGACAGCGACACCTACAGCCTGACGGGCGCGACCCGGCCGCAGGACTTCCCGCTGCAGATGCAGGTTCTGACCGCCTATCTGACCGATCCGGGCCTGCGTCCGGCGCCGTTCGAGCAGATCAAGGCCTTCTTCCCGCAGATCGTCGCCCAGCAGATGGCGACGCCCGGCGGCGCCTTCCAGCTGCAGGCGTCCGGCCTGCTGGCCAGCGGCGACAAGCGCCAGACCTTCCCGGGCGTCGGTGATGTCGCCGCCTGGACCATCGAAGACCTGCGCGCCGGCGTCACCCGCGGGCTGTCTTCCGGCCCGATCGACGTCGTCGTGGTCGGCGACGTGACGGTCGAGGACGCCATTGCGGCGGTCGCCCCGACTCTGGGCGCCCTTCCGCCCCGGGGCCCCGACGCCCAGCCCGCGCCCGGCGCGACCGAGCTTCGCTTCCCCGCCGGGGTGGCCGAACCGGTGCGGCTGACGCACACGGGTCCGGTCGAGCAGGCGCTCGGCTACATCGCCTGGCCGACCACGGACGCCGTCGGCGACCGCACCGAGGCGCGTCAGGTCTCTATCCTGTCCGAGGTGCTGAAGCTCCGGGTGCTCGATGAAATCCGTGAGAAGCAGGCCTTGGCCTATTCCCCCAACGTCGGGGCCAGCGCTTCCGACGTCTACGAGGGCTACGGCTCGATCTCGATCACGGCCCAGACGGCCGCGGACGCCCTGCCCGCCTTCTACGCCGCGGTGGAGGCGATCGTCGCCGGTCTGAAGGACGCGCCTGTTGAGGAAGACGAGCTGAACCGCGCCCGCCTGCCGGTGATCGAATCGCTGCGCCGCAGCCAGGCGGGGAACGAGTACTGGCTCGCCCAACTGGCCGACGTCGCAGCCAGGCCGGGAGAGGTCGAGCAGACGCTGACCCATATCTCGGACCTCGAGGCGATCACACCGGCCGACATCCAGCGGCTGGCCCGTCAGTACCTGCGCTCCGACACCGCCTGGCGCGCAACGGTGACCTCGTCGCAGGCCGCCGACGCGGCGCCCGTCCCGGCCAGCTAGAGCGACGAAAAAAGGCCCCGGTCCTTGCGGATCGGGGCCAGTCGCTTCTCAGGATCGTCGACAGAGCCGACGAACGCCACCCTACCGGGGGCGCAATGACCCCCGGCTGAACGGGGGTGTTCAGTTCTGCGTCAGAAAACCCGTCCGCCGACCCCGCCATCGAGGGTCATGGACGCGCCCGACACGGCCACGCCGGCCTGTTCGACCACTTCCTCACGGTACTCGGTGTAGATCTCTTCGCGGACCATGGTCAGGATCTTCACGCCCGCGCCGTAGCGGCGCAGGAGCGACCGCTCATTGCATTCGCGCTCGGCCGTCTGCGCCCGGCATTCGACGCGACCGCCGCGGCCATGCCACAGAGCCTCGCCCTTGCGGCAGTCCATGGTCTGACCCTGTCCGAACTCGGAATCGCCCGTGTACTCAGCCCAGGAGTACTGCAGCCAGGTTCCGGCGAGGCAGCGGTACAGTTCGCCCTCGTAGTCGCCGTGGACGTCCCGGTCCGGGCGCACCTGCGAGGCGGGATGGGGCACGTTGCGGTCGTCGATGCAGAAGGCGCGGATGACGACCCGCTTCTCCCACCGGCGACGCGCCTCATAGGGCACCCGGATGACCTGGCGCACGCGCGCGCCCTCGACCATCAGGCCGTTGATCGTGGTGGGATAGGGCTGGTCGACCGTCACATAGGCGGAGCCGCCGCCCGAAACCCACACGCTGCCGCCTGCACGCGCATTCAGACCGGTCCGGCTGCGGGCGCTGGCGTCCGCGCCGGCGTTGGCGTTGACGTTCACATTGACGTTGAAGTCGCCGCCGCCGCCGCAGCACGGCGGCGGGGGCGGCTGTTCGCAGCATGGCGGAGGCGGCGGAGGCGGCGGAGGGATAATCGCGTTGTTCATAGAAATGCTTTTCTGCCATAAGTACCGTT
>NZ_JAVHLH010000101.1 GCF_031082345.1 Brevundimonas sp.
ATGGGACGCCCGCCGACCAGGCCGATGCCTCGGCGGGCGCGAGATCGGATTCGCGGAGACCGAGTAGCGCCGCCAGCCCCGGGCGGTCGGCCGGATCCGCCGCCGCGCCGCCGCCAAGCACCAGCTGGGCGTTCATGATCGGCAACTCGGTCGATCTGGCGGCGATGATCCGCAGTCCGTTCGGCAGGGTTCGCTCGGCCACCGCGGGCGCGACCACCGCCCGGGCCTCGCCCAGCGCCGGCGGCGCCATGCGCTGGTCTTCGGGCAGCAGTTCGTTCGCCGGCAGCACGGCCGGCGGCACGGTCACGAAGGTCGGGACCGGGGCCGGGTTGCGCCAGCTGTCCTCGGGCACGCCGGCCGGCCGCGCGCTCTCGTCCTGATAGCGCAGCGACACCCGGGCCTGATCGTTCAGATAGGTCCGCGCCACCCGCTGCACGTCGGCGGCGGTCACCGCCTGGATCGCCGCCAGGTTTTCGTCCGGCGCCTTCGGATCGTTCTCGCTGACGATGGCCCGGCCGAGGATGAAGGCCCGGCCCGACGCCGTCTCGCGCTGGCGCAGTTCGCCGGCCACGATCTCCATCCTGGCTTCCGCCAGTTCGGCCGCGGTGACCGGTTCGTCCCGCATCCGCGCCAGTTCGGCGTCCAGCGCCGCCTCGACGTCGCCGATGGCCTTGCCCCGGGCCACGATGGCGGTGGCGACGATCGAGCCGTCCTCCTCGTTGCTGCCGACGCCAAGGCCGGCGTTGGCGGCCAGCTGGCTCTCGTAGACCAGCGCCTGGTGCAGGCGCGAACTCTCGCCGCGCGACAGGATGGCCGACATCACCTCCAGCGCCGCCGAGTCCGGATGGTCGGCCGGCACGCCCGGATAGATCACGCCCACGGCCGGTAACGGCACATTGGGCGCATAGGCGTCGACGAGGCGCGGCGACGTGCGCGGCGTCTCGACCGGCCGCTCCAGCACCGGCACCGGCCGGTCGGGATTGCGAATGTCCGCGAAATACTGGTCGACCAGTCGGTTCAGCTCGGCCGGATCGAAATTGCCCGACACGATCATCGTCGCCGTCGCCGGACGGTAATAGGCCTCGTGGAAGGCCCGGGCGTCCTCGATCACCGCCGAATCCAGCTCCTCGATCGAACCGATCACGCTGCGCCGGTAGATGCTCTCGTCGAAGCTGTTGTCGCCGATCACGAAACGCTGGAAGCGGCCGTAGGGCGGGGCCAGCACCCGCTGGCGCAGCTCTTCCTTGACGATCGAGCGCTCGGCTTCGAACACCGCCTGGTCGACCACCGGCCGCGCCATCCGCTCGGCGTGGGTCCACAGTATCCGTTCCAGATACTGCGGCGGCACGGTCTCATAGTAGTTGGTGAAGTCCTGGCCGGTGGAGGCGTTGCGGCTGCCGCCGGCGTTCTCGACCATGGTCGAGATCTGGCCGTAGGGCAGGTTGACGGTCTTGCGGCTGAGGATGTGCTCGAACAGGTGGGCGAAGCCGCTGCGGCCCTGCGGGTCGTCCTTGCCCCCGACGTCGTACCACAGGGTCACCGTCACCGTTCCCGCGCTCGGGTCCGGCATGGCGTAGACGTCCAGCCCGTTGGCCAGCTCCCGATGGGTGTATTCCAGCGGCGGCACGACGATCGGCGCGGGCGCGGTCTGGGCCAGGGACGGCCCGGCGGCGAACGGGGCGAGGGCCAGCAGCGAGGCCCCCAGAAGCGCGGCGGTGCGGGTCATGTCGGCGGTCCCCTCGGTCAATTCTGAACGGCGGACCGGACCCTATCAGCCGCCGCGGCCGTCCATAGTTACGTCGCTGTAATGAACAGCGTCACCTCGTCACGGGTCGGCAGGGACGGCTGGGCCCCGGGCCGCGTCGCCGCGATGGCGCCGGCGGTGCAGGCGAACACCAGCGCCGCCTCCGGCTCCATCCCCTCCAGCAGGGCGACGCAGATCGCCCCCACGAAGGCGTCTCCGGCGCCGGTGGCGTCGACCGCCAGCACCGTCGGCGCGCCGGCCCGGGCGACCTCGCCCCCGTTCCGGTGCATCACCGCCCCTTGCGGGCCCAGCGTCGTCACAACCCGGCCGCCGCCCTGGTGCAGCGCCTCGCCGTAGAAGGCGGCCTCGGTCTCATTGACCACGATCAGGTCGGCCCGCCGCAGCAACTGGTCCGACACCGGCGCCGCCGGGGCCAGGTTGACGCAGACGAAGTCGGTCGCCCGCCCCACCGCCGCCTCGACCGTCTCGACCGGCAGCTCGAGTTGCACGATCAGCGGCCCCTCGATCCGCGCCGGCAGCTGTTCCGGCGTGACCCGGTGATTGGCCCCCGCCGCCACCACGATCTGGTTCTCGCCCGATGGATCGACCGCGATCAGGGCCACGCCCGTCGGCGCGTCCCGGTCCGTGTCCACCTCCGACAGGTCGACCCTGCCGGCCTCCAGCAGCGCCGTCGCCTCGTCCGCCATGGCGTCGTCGCCGACTCGCCCGATCAGGCAGACCTTCGCCCCCAGCCGCTGCGCCGCCAGCGCCTGGTTGGCGCCCTTGCCGCCGGGATGCCGCGCCAGCGTGGCCCCGGTCACCGTCTCCCCGGGCCGCGGCAGATGCGGGGCCGAGGCCACGAAATCGAGATTGATCGAACCGACGACGGTGATCCTCAAGGCGCGCCCTCCCGGCGAGCGCCGCACGGCGCGGACTGACGGACGCTGTATAGCCCCCGGCCCGGCCGCGCCGCCACTCGTCCTGACAGCGCCCTGGAATAGCGCCCTAGAATTTGCGCCCGACGCCCAGCGAGACGACCCATGGGTCGAGGCCCACGTCGCTCTTCAGCGCGCCGCCGTTGATCGTCGCCTCGGTGTCGAACCACACCTTCTTGACGTCCAGGTTCAGCGTCCACGGTCCCGTCAGGGCGACGTCCGCCCCGGCCTGCAGGGCATAGCCGAAACCGTCCTCAAGCTCGACGGTGAAGCCGTTCTTGTCCTCGCCGTCGAAGAACAGCATGTAGTTCACGCCCGCGCCGACATAGGGGCTGACCCGCGCTTCCGGCATCGGCCGGTACTGCAGGGTCACCACGGGCGGCAGCACCCAGGTCTCGTGCACCGCCACGTCGGTGGCGCCGCCCTGGGCGCGGATCTCGTGCTGCGTCGCGCCGAGAATGGCCTCGACCGCGATATGGTCGGTCAGGAAATAGGTGAAGCCCAGCGTCGGCATGATGTCGTCGCCGACCCCGACGTTCAGGCCCGAGGCCACGCCCGCCGCATCGGTGATGGCGTCGTCGGCGTCGCTGGAGATCTGGGTGACCCGGCCGGTGACGATCAGATCGCCCTTGCGCGCGACCTGCCAGTCGCCGGTGTTCTGGGCCATGGCCCCGCTCGCGGCGCCGCTCGCGGCGATCATCGCCAGGGCGGCGGCGACCAGGGTGAGGTTCCGTTTCATCGTCGTCTTCCACGGCGCCGTCCGGCGGCGACATGCGGCCGGTGGGGCGTCGGAAAGCCCCATGCGCGCGCGGTCCGCCCCCGGCCTTGCGCGGGCGCAAACCTTGGCCGCAGGGCGCTGCGACAGAATGTCCGGTCAGGCCATGGTCGCGGTGATCAGGGCGAACACCCCGTCCGCATCGGCCGACGTCGCCCAGCGGTGCGGCAGGCCGCCCGCCACGGCCTCGCGGAATTCCACCGCCGTATGCCCCCGGGTCAGTTCGCTCTCCGTCTCCACCCGGATATGGCAGGCCGCCAGCTCGAACAGCTCCGGCTTCAGCAGCCAGGCGACCGGACAGGGATCATGCACCGGCGGCGCGTCCCAGCCGACGATCCGGCGCTCGATCCGCTGCGAGAACCGCATCATCGCGGCGGCGACATCGGCCCTCGCCGTCCCGATCGCCTCCAGCGCCGCGATCCGCGCCTCCGTCGCCCGCACCTGGTGCGTCGCGTCGAGCCCGAACAGCACCGCGTCGCAGCCGCTGGCCAGCACCTCGGCCGCCGCCTCCGGATCGGCCCAGATGTTGAATTCCGCCGAGGCGGTGATGTTGCCGCCCTCCGAGCGCGCCCCGCCCATCACCGCCACCGGCCCCAGCCGCTCCGCCAGCCCGGGCTCGCGCCGCAGCGCCAGCGCCAGATTGGTCAGCGGCCCCATCACCGCCAGGGCCACGGCCCCCTCCGGCCGCGCCATGACCCGCTCGACGATGGCGTCCGCCGCGTGACCGTCCGCACACGGAACGTCCGGCTCGAACGGCGTCAGGTCGCCCAGCCCCTCGGCCCCGTGGAACTCGCCCGCCCCCGCCGGCTCGCGCCGCAGCGGCCGGTCCGCGCCCCTGAACACCGGCACGTCCTCGCGCCCGGCGATCTGGCGCAGCATCCGCGCGTTCCGCGCCGTCTTCTCCACCGGCACGTTGCCGCCCACGGCAGTGATCGCCAGCAGCTCCAGCTCCGGCGAACCGAAGGCGAGCATCAACCCCACGGCGTCGTCCACGCCGGGGTCGCAATCGATGATCAGGGCCTGTCGCTTCAACGGCACGCCTTGACGCACGCCGCCGCCAGCACCTCGGCGGAATCCACCAGCGGAACCGACACGTCGCCGGCGTCCAGCAGCAGCGGCACCTCCGTGCAGCCGGCGATGACCACCTCGGCCCCGGCCGCGACCAGGGTCGCCGCCAGCCGCCGCATCTCGGCCCGCGGGGCCTCGCCGAGGTCGCCCGCCTTGACGGCGTTGATGCCGCTCATGATCGCCAGTCGATCGGCCCCGGTCAGGCGCACGATCTTGGTTCCCCGGGCCTGCAGGGCGCGCGTGTACAGCGCCTCGCCGCCCGGCGTGGCCAGCACCCCGACCTTCCTGGCCCCGCCGGCCGTGGCGACGGCGGTGGTCTCCTCGATCATGTCGATGAACGGCAGGCCGACCTTGCGGATGCTCGCCGTCAGGGCGTGGGCCGTGTTGCAAGGCATGGCCAGCACCTGGGCCCCGGCGTCACGCAGACGCATCGCCATCTGGCCCAGCATGGCCTCGGCCGCGTCCGGCGCCCGCTGCCGGTCCGGCACCCGCGGATTGATGTCGGCGAGGATGCGGATGTGGTCCTGGTCCTGCTGAGCCGGCGTCAAAGCCTGCACCCGCGCCAGAAAGGCGGTCGTCGCCGCCGGTCCCATGCCGCCCAATACGCCCAAGGTTCGTCTGGCCATCTCGCCTCCGTCGCCGATCGACGCCTTGCCAACCGGTCATTCAGCCGCCCTTATGCGACAAAACCATGAGGGGACGCCAATGCAGACCGAAGCCGAGGCCGCGACGGCCCTGATCACCAACGACGCCGTCGTCCTCGGCCTGCTCGCCGTCATCCTCGGCGGGGTGTTCTGGGCCTCGAACCTGTCGCATCCGTGGGTCAAGCGGTTCTTCACCGTCATCCCGGCCCTGCTGCTGTGCTATTTCCTGCCCTCGCTGCTGACCACCTTCGGCGTGGTCGATCCCGAGACCTCGCGCCTCTATTTCATCGCCTCGCGCTTCCTCCTGCCCGCGGCCCTGGTGCTCCTGACCGTCTCGGCCGACCTGCCGGCGGTCCTCGGTCTCGGCCCCAAGGCGCTGATCATGTTCGCCACCGGCACGGTCGGGGTGATGATCGGCGGCCCGGTCGCCCTGCTGCTGACCAGCTGGATCGCCCCCGAACTGATGGGGGCCGGCCCCGAGGCCATCTGGCGCGGCATGTCGACCGTCGCCGGCAGCTGGATCGGCGGCTCGGCCAACCAGGCGGCGCTGTACGAGATCAACGCCCCCTCGGCCGACACCTTCTCGATCTGGATCGCCGTCGATGTGGTCGTGGCCAATATCTGGATGGCCGTCGTCCTCTGGATCGCCGCCAACCAGCGCACCATGGACAAATTGTTCCGCGCCGACACCACCGCCGTCGACCGGGTCCGCGACAAGGCCGAGGCCTATGAACTCGAGAACGCCCGCATCCCGTCCCTCAAGGATCTGATCTTCATCGTCGCCGTGGCCTTCGGCGCCGTCGGCCTGGCCCACGCCATCGCCGACCCGCTGGCCGTCTGGTTCGGCGAGAGCTTCGACTGGGCCCAGCGGTTGTCGTTCGACTCCAGCTTCTTCTGGCTGGTGCTGATCGCCACGGTCATCGGCGTGGTCCTGTCCTTCACCGGCGCCCGCAAGCTGCAGGGTCCCGGAGCGGCCAAGGTCGGCTCGGTCTTCGTCTATGTGCTGGTCGCCACCGTCGGCCTGAACATGAACATCGCCGCCGTCCTCGACAGCCCGGTCTATTTCCTGATCGGCGGGGTCTGGATGCTGATCCACGTGATCCTGATGTTCGGCATGGCCTTCCTGATCCGCTCGCCCAGCTTCTTCCTCGGCGTCGGCTCCATGGCCAACATCGGCGGCGCCGCCTCGGCTCCCGTCGCCGCCGCCGCCTTCCACCCGTCGCTGGCCCCGGTCGGCGTCCTGCTGGCCGTGGTCGGCTACATCATCGGCACGGCGGCGGCCTGGTTCACCGGCCTGGTGATGATGCAGATCGCGGCGGGGGCCGGCTGAGCCCTCAGGGCACGATGCCGGTGATCTCCCCCACGCCTTCGTCCTCCTCCCCGCTCTCGTCGGGCAGGGGGATGGCGCGGTCGAACCGCTCCATGGCCTCGGCGTCGTCCCCGACCTGATCGACCTGCTGGTCCAGCGATTCAGACGGGGTGTCGGGGGTGTTGCGTTCGGTGTCGGTCATCCGCGGCTCCTGCTGAGTGTCCTCAACAAAACCGGCGCGGGCCGAAGAGCGTTCCCTGGCGCCATCCCGCGATCGGCGACAGCTCCAGGCCTGCCCCCGCTTTCGTCATCCCGGACAAGCCGCGCAGCGGCGCGATCCGGGACCCAGCGGCGCGCGCGAGCGCGAACCTGTCGGGAGCGCAGGTGCATCGACTGCAACGTCTGGTGTTTCGCCGCCGTCGCGGCGCCGCTGGGTTCCGGGTCTCCGCTGCGCTTCGCCCGGAATGACGAAAGGTTATTGGCGAACGATCTCCCACGCCGCCGCCACCGGCAGCACCTCCAGCCCCGCCGCCTTCGCTGCCCGCAGCACCCGGTCCAGATCGTCCGGCGTGCAGCCATAGTCTGTCGGCCGGTCGCTGACATCGTGCCCATAGGCCGTCAGCCAGCCGCGCCGCGCCGCCGCCTCGGCCATCAGCGCCTCGAGGTCGTAGCCGGGCAGCCGCCGGCTCTCCAGCCCGATGCTCTTGATCAGCGCCCGGTCCTCGCGCCCGGCGTTGACCCCGTCGCGCACCCCTCGCGCCAGTTCGAACCGCCGGCGCACCACCCGTTTGGCCCCGACCGTCGCGTCCCCGAACGGCCAGGCGAAGGTCGTCATCCGATAGCCGCCCAGCCGCTCGGCCACCCAGGCCGCATTGGCGTCGAGGCTCAGCCGCAGGGCCTCCGCGTCCATCCGCAACGCGCTGGTGTGCCCGAAGGTGTGGCACCCGACCTCATGCCCCGCCGCGTGCAGCGCCTGCAGCTGCTCCACCCGATACTGGTCGCGGTCCATGTTCACGCCGCCGGCCAGCCCGCCGCACACATAGTAGGTCGCCTTGACCCCATGCGCCGCCATCACCGGCCCAGCTTCCGTCCACGCCGTCATCGGAAAGTCGTCGAAGCTCAGCGAAAACACCCCCTTCGCCGGGGCGATCTCCACCGCCTCCACCGCGAGATAGCGCGCGGCCCGCCGACGCATCTGGTCGATCTGCTTCATGGGGCGAACGCTAGCGGTCGACGCTTAACATTCCGTCCCCCGTCCTTTCCGGCGAAGCCGGAATCCATGGCCGCTAGCCCCGGTTCTTCACAGCGGGCACGACGATGTCACAACGGGCACGACGTGGCCGGAGCCTGGCGCGGACCCCGTTGTGTCCGTCGTCGGTCCGTGGTGTCCGTTGTGATGAACCCGGCGCCCGGGCTCCTTGCCGCAAACGGGCCCCCCGTCTAGGGTCCGCCGCCTTCTCCCCCGGACGAAAAAGCCGCCTGTGACCACCGAACCGCTCGCCTTCCAGGACCTGATCCTGACGCTCCACAAATACTGGGGCGATCAGGGCTGCGCGATCCTCCAGCCCTATGACATCGAGGTCGGCGCCGGCACCCTGCACCCCGCCACCGTGCTGCGCGCCCTCGGCCCGCGCCCGTGGAAGGCCGCCTATGTCCAGCCCAGCCGCCGCCCTGGCGATGGCCGCTACGGCGAAAATCCCAATAGATTACAACACTATTACCAATATCAAGTAATCCTGAAACCGAACCCCGACAACCTGCAGGCCCTGTATCTGGGGTCGCTGGCGGCGATCGGCATCGATCCGAAACTGCACGACATCCGCTTCGTCGAGGACGACTGGGAGAACCCCACCGTCGGCGCCTGGGGTCTGGGCTGGGAGGTCTGGTGCGACGGCATGGAGGTGACCCAGTTCACCTATTTCCAGGGCGTCGGCGGCATCGAGGTCGACGTCGTCTCGGGCGAGCTGACCTACGGTCTGGAGCGCCTGGCCATGTACGTCCAGGGCGTCGACAACGTCTACGACCTCAAGTTCACCAAGGAGGGCCTGACCTACGGCGAGGTCTTCCTCGAGAACGAGCGCCAGCAGTCCGAGGCGAATTTCCACGGCTACGACGTCGACGGCCTCAAGCGCCGCTTCGAGGACATGGTCGCCGAGGTCGAGCGCTTCCTCGCCATGAAGGGCCCGCAGGGTCAGGCCCTCGTCCTCCCCGCCTACGACCAGGTCCTCAAGGCCTCGCACCTGTTCAACCTGATGGACGCCCGCGGCGCCATCGCGGTGGCGGAGCGCCAGAGCTACATTGGCCGGATCAGGGACCTGTGTAAGGCGTGTGCTCTGGCTTGGGTCGAACAAGAGCGAGCAAGCGCGTGACCCGCGACGACCACCACAGCGCCCCCTTCCCCTCGACGGGGAAGGGTCGGGGATGGGGTGGCGGCACGCTGCGTCCGGATGTGGCGCATGAGGCGTCGTCGAGCGGCGGCCGAAGCCGATCCGCTCCCTCCCACCACAAGCCTGCCTCCACCCCCACCCAACCCTCCCC
>NZ_JAVHLH010000102.1 GCF_031082345.1 Brevundimonas sp.
CCACGGTCTACACCGACCCGAACACCAACCCGGAAGTCGCGGGCTGCGTGCCGCTGAACGTCTTCGGCGCCGGCAACCAGAGTCAGGAAGCCATCGACTACATCACCGCCGCGATCCGCGTCCGTGAAACCAACGAGCAGGAGAGCGCCGTCGCGGCCATCTCCGGCCAGCTCTGGGACTTCTGGGGCGCCGGCCCGCTCGGCCTCGCGGTCGGTGCGGAATACCGTCGTGAGTTCACCCAGGGCATCGGCCGCAGCGCCGACACCAACGGCCGCGTGCTTCAGCTCAACACCGGCGCCGACTTCCTGGCGGCGGAATACGAGTCCGAAGAGTGGTTCGCGGAAATGTCGCTGCCGCTGCTGCGGGACTCGTGGATGGGCGAATACGCCGAACTCAGCGCCTCCTACCGCGCGTTCGACTACACGACCGCCGGCGAGGGTGACGTCTATGGCGTGAACCTGGTCTACCGTCCGATCCAGGACATCACCTTCAAGACCAGCTTCAACACCTCGTTCCGCGCGCCGAGCCTGCAGGAGAACTTCCGTCCCTTCACGCAGACCTTCGTCAACGGCTTCGTGGACCCGTGCCACACCGGCGTGATCGCCAACTTCCAGGGCGACGACGCCGCCCAGGTCAAGGCCAACCGCATCGCCAACTGCACCCAGCTGGCCGCGAACAAGGGCCTGGTGTTCGACTTCGGCGAGACCACGGTCTCCCAGGCCGATGACTATCGCCCGAACGCCTACGCCGGCATCGCCAGCGTGCTGGGCGGCAACACCGGTCTCGCCCCGGAAGAGTCGGAGTCCTTCACCTTCTCGACGGTGATCGCGCCGCGGATGTTCCCGAACCTGTCGCTGGTTCTCGACTACTACGAGATCACCGTCGAAAACGTGGTCATCACCCCCGGCGGCCAGTTCCTGGCGAACGACTGCGTCAGCAACGCGCAGCTGAACGCCCAGACCTGCGCCCTCGTGTTCCGCAACAACCCGAACACCGGCGATCCGTTCGACAACTTCAAGGTCGGCGCTCCGGCGGGCGACCCGGTCGGCGGCTTCATCCTCGGGCCGATCAACCGCTCGAAGCTGGAAACCCGCGGTCTGGACTTCACGGTCAACTACTCGCTGGACACGGAAGAGGCCTTCGGCCGCAACTGGGGCCAGTTCGCCTACAGCCTGGGCGGCCTGTGGCTGATCGATCAGAAGAACTTCACCGATCCGACCGATCCCGCCGCCTTCACGGACTCGACCACCGGCGTGTTCTTCCCCCGGGTGGAGTTCGTCTCGCGTCTGACCTGGCGTCCGAACGACGTGCTGGCGATCACCTGGACCGCCGACTGGATGGCCTCGCAGGATCTCAACAACAACCGCGATCTGGTCGCCACCGGCAACCTGGACAACCAGCCCTACGAGTGGAACCGCACGGGCAACTTCGTCCGCAACGACTTCTCGGTGCGCTACGATGTGCGTGACGACCTGACCCTGCGGGCCACCGTCACCAACGCCTTCGACGCGGAAGTCCCGACCTACATGGGCTTCACCTCGACGTTCGACCCCTACGGTCGTCGCTTCAACGTCGGCCTGAGCTGGCGTCCCTACTAGGGAGACCTGGTCTCCTGAAATGACGAAGGGCGGCTCGAAAGAGCCGCCCTTTTTCGTTGTCCACAGAGAGAAATCTGCGCTGAAGGTTAACGAATTCCGTGGCCCCGGGCCCGACTCAGCCTATCCGGTAACACTCCCTTAAGCAGATGGGGTGTTTCCTTAACACGCTCATAACCAATGCGAATCGGCGGGGTTTTCGCGTTCGGGGCTGCAGGGCAGGGTCGGAATTCAAGGTCGGAATATAATGTCTCTCTCGCTGGTGCGTCCGCAACACACGGAACTGAAGCCCCGGATCGTCGTCTTCGGCGTCGGCGGGGCCGGCGGCAACGCGGTCAACAACATGATCGACGCCGGCCTTGAAGGGGTCGAGTTCGTCGTCGCCAACACCGATGCGCAGCATCTGTCGTTCGCCAAGACCGACCGCCGCGTCCAGCTGGGTGAGACCATCACCCAGGGCCTGGGCGCCGGCGCCCACCCCGAGGTCGGCATGAACGCCGCCGAGGAATCGGCCGAGGAAATCTACGGGCACCTGGACGGCGCCCATATGGTCTTCATCACCGCCGGCATGGGCGGCGGCACCGGCACGGGCGCGGCCCCCGTGATCGCCAAATGCGCCCGCGACCGCGGCATCCTGACCGTCGGCGTCGTGACCAAGCCCTTCACCTTCGAAGGCCGCCACCGCATGCGTCTGGCCGATGCGGGCATCGCCGAGCTGCAGCGCTACGTCGACACCCTGATCGTCATTCCGAACCAGAACCTGTTCCGCGTCGCCAACGAGCGCACCACCTTCGCCGACGCCTTCGGCATGGCCGACCAGGTGCTGCACTCGGGCGTCCGCTCGATCACCGACCTGATGATCCTGCCGGGCCTGATCAACCTCGACTTCGCCGACGTCCGCGCCGTCATGTCCGAGATGGGCAAGGCGATGATGGGCACGGGCGAGGCCTCGGGCGAGGACCGCGCCCTGCAGGCCGCCCAGAACGCCATCGCCAATCCGCTGCTGGACGAGACCTCGCTGAAGGGCGCCAAGGCCGTGCTGGTGAACATCACCGGCGGCATGGACATGACCCTGCTGGAAGTCGACGAGGCCGCCAACGCCATCGCCGGCGAGGTCGATTCCGACGCCAACATCATCTTCGGCGCTGCCTTCGATCCGGCCCTGGACGGCAAGATCCGCGTCTCGGTCGTGGCCACCGGCATGGAAGACCTCGCCGCGGCCCAGACGCCGTCGTCCACTTCGGCCGCGCCGCTCGACACCCGTCGTCCGGCCCCGTCCTGGGCCGCTTCGCGGGCCGAGCCGGTGCGTCAGGAGGCGGTGCGCGAGCCCGCCCGCGATTTCGGCCGCGCCGAGGCCCCGCGCCCGGCCGAGGCCGCCCCGATCGTCCCGACCTTTCAGTCCGCCCAGTCGACCTACGGCGCCGCGGCCCGGGCCCCCGAGCCGCGTCCGGAGCCGGTGATCCACGTCGCCGAGGACCGCGCTCTCGAGCCGATCGTCGATCCCTGGGTCGAGGAGTATGAATCGGCGCCGCGCACCGCCGCCCAGGCCGCGGCCCCGGTCGCCCAGGGCGACCTCTACATGGACCGGATGGGCGACCGTCCGGCCGCCCAGCCCGAGCCGCGCCGCGAAGAGCCGGCCTATGACGACCAGGACGACCGCGATCACCGCAAGTCGGGCTGGAGCCTGTTCGGCCGCGGCAAGCGTCAGCCGGCCCCGCCGACCTACGCCCCGCAGACCCGCGCCACCGAAATGCGCTCGACCAGCCAGGTCCAGCCCACGCCCGAGCCCGAACAGGGCCAGGCCGAGGACGATCTGGAAATCCCGTCCTTCCTGCGCCGGCTGGCCAACTAGTCAGGCCGCACCGACCGATCAGACCGCCCCGGGGCCCAGGTTCCGGGGCGGTCGTCGTTTACGGGTCTGGTTACGGAAACCGAAACAATTCGAAACCCGACTTTCATTTCAGTCTTGCGACACCCCCGCTAGACGGTTCGTGGGGCGAACTCCGCACACAGAGGCGGGCGCAAAGTTGAAGCGAGTTTGAGTTTTGCCGGTCCGCAACGACCATCACCAGAAGACCACCGTCGCACCGGCGATCATCGCCGGCGTGGGCGTGCACACGGGCGACCGGGTGCGTCTGGCGGTGCGTCCGGCCCCGGTCGGCACGGGCATCGTCTTCGTTCGCACCGATATCAAGGATCGCGACAACCGCATTCCGGTCTCGGGCGAGGCCGTCGTCGACGCCCGCCTGAACACCATGATCGAGAACGCCGCCGGCGTGCGCCTGTCGACCATCGAGCACCTGATGGCCGCCTTCGCCGCCCTGGGCGTGTCGAACGCCGTGGTCGAGGTGGACGGGCCGGAGCTGCCGATCCTCGACGGCTCGGCGCTGCAGTTCGTCCAGCTGCTGGACCGCGCCGGCTTCCGCCGTCAGGAGGCGCCGGTCCGCTATATCGAGATTCTCGAGCCGATCCGGGTGACCGACGGCGACAAGAGCGCCGCCCTGCTGCCCTGCGACCGCTATGAGATGCGGTTCGAAATCGACTTCGACACGCCGGTGATCGGCAATCAGGTGGTGGATTTCGTCGTCGACGAGGAAACCTTCCGCAACGAGATCATGGCCGCCCGCACCTTCGGCTTCGCCCACGAGGTCGAGGCCCTGCGCAAGGCCGGCCTGGCCCGCGGCGGCTCGCTGGAGAACGCCGTGGTCATCGACGGCGACCAGATCCTGAATCCGGGCGGGCTGCGGATGGAGCGCGAGTTCGTCAAGCACAAGGCCCTGGACGCCATCGGCGACCTGTACGTTCTGGGCGCGCCCCTGCTGGGCCGCTACGAGGGCGTCAAGGCGGGCCACGCCATCAACAACCTGCTGGTTCGCGAACTGCTGGCCAATCCGCAGGCGTGGCGCGAGACGACCCGCGTGCCGGAAATGGCGATGGCGGGCTGACAGGCCCCTGATCAGCCGAGGCTGATCGCGCTCATCAACCGGCCGAAGTCCGGCTCTCCGTTCAGATACGCCCGGCGGTTCGAGTAGAACCGCGCCGCGTCCGTGCGCGTGTCCTCGCCGGTCCAGGCCGCGTCGCCGACGCCGGCCTGTTCCAGCCGCCACAGCACATAGCCGGGCAGGTCGAACCGGCGTTTGCTCGCGTCCGCCCCCGGGGCGAAGAAGCGGCCGGCGCCCGCGTCGTGATGCTCGACCCGGTCCTGGAAGTCGGCGCCGACCTCATAGCTGTCCTGTGAGATGCAGGGGCCGACGACGGCGACGATGCGGCCGGGGCGGGCGCCCAGCGCCTCCATGGCCGCCACGGTCGAGTGGATGACGCCGCCCAGGGCGCCCTTCCAGCCCGCATGGGCCGCGCCGACCACGCCCGCCTCGGGGTCGGCCAGCAGCACCGGAGCGCAGTCGGCGGTCAGGACGGCGCAGATCACCCCCGGAGCGGCCGAGACGACGGCGTCGCCCTCCGGACGCTGGCCCTTCCACCCCGCCTCGGCGACCCGCGCGACCACGGAGTGGATCTGGTAGCAGGCGGCGATGTCGTTGGGGACGCCGCCGAGATGCTCCGCCACCCGGCGACGGTTCTCGGCCACGGCGACGGGGTCGTCGCTCGAGCCGACGCCGGTGTTCAGGCCTTCGTACAGGCCGGTCGAGACGCCGCCCTGTCGCGTGAAGAAGCCGTGGCGGAGACCGGGGCGGGTCAGCAACGGGTGGGTGATGGGGGTGAGGGTCATGGTCAGTCCTCGAACCCCGGTACAACGAGGCTATGCGGCGAAAAGATCGCGCAGACCTTGAACAGGGTTCCCATCTGGTCGTCGGCGGTCAGGCGGGCCAGTTGGCGGTCGATGACCGGGGCCGCGTCGGGGCGACCGTCCTTGAGCCGGTCGGCGCGCGCCTCGACACCCAGCCGGCCGAGGAATTCTCCCTGGCCCATCGTTCCCGTGACGTCGGCGCCGGCGTGAACGGCGGCTTCCAGCACGGACGGAAAGTCCGCCCACTGGGTCAGGTCGGCCTCGCCCGGCGTGGCCAGGGGATCGACCTTCTGATGCCGCCGCAGGGCCTGCAGGGTGTCGCCGGCCTCGGGCCGTGAGCGGCCGTAGTCGATCAGCAGGGCGGCGCCGGACGCCGCCTTGACCAAGGCGGCGACCTCGCGGCCGAACACGGCCTGCTGTTCGGAGATTTCCACCGTCTGGCCGGGCTCGACCTCGAAGGCGGGGCGTTTGAATCCGCCGGTGATCGTCTTCAGCCCGAAGGTCAGGGCGCCGTCGTCGGTGACGCCGACACAGCGCTCGGCCCAGCCGTCCTCCGTCTTCACGAACTGACGGGCGGGCAGGCAGTCCAGCACCTCATTGGCGATCAGGATCACCGGGGCGTCGGTCTCGACCCGGTCCAGCGACGAGACCCAGCGGGGATGCACGTCGCTGTCGGCCAGCATGCGGGCCTGGGCCTCGCGCAGGGGCGGGCTGGGCTCGATCAGGATCAGGTCGACGGCCCGCAGGAACTCCGGGGCCAGCCGGGCGGCGCGAAGGGCGTCGGCCATCAGCGTGCCGTCGCCGGGGCCGACCTCGACCAGCCGCACCCGTTCGGGCGCGCCCAGACGCTCCCACAGCTCGACCGCCCACAGGCCGATCAACTCGCCGAACATCTGGCTGATCATCGGCGCGGTGATGAAGTCGCCGGTCGCGCCGATGGAGGGCCGCGTCGCATAGTAGCCGCCCTGCGGATCGTGCAGGCAGCGGGTGACGTAGTCGGCGACCGTCATCGGCCCGGTCAGGGCGATCTCGCGCGCCAGGCGGTGCCTGAGATCATTGGCCGTGGGCGACACTCAGTCCTCCGCGGCGACCGGCGGCCGGCTCCGGGCGCGCCAGATCAGCCAGGCGCCGATGATCATCATCGGGATCGACAGCATCATGCCCATGGTCAGGCCCAGCGGCAGGTTCTCCATGCCGAAGTCGGGCTGTCGCACGGTCTCCAGCGAGGCGCGGGCGAGGCCGTAGCCGAACAGGAAGATGCCGGTGACATAGCCCGGCTTGGCCAGCAGACGCCCCTTGAAGACGGCCAGCCACAGGATCGCGGCCAGGGCGATCCCCTCGAGGGCGGCCTCATAGAGCTGGCTGGGGTGACGGGCGAAATTCCCGGGGCCCTGCGCCTGTCCGTTGACGTAGAACTCGCAGGTCGCGCCATACAGCTCCCGCATCCGGGTGCTGCAGAAATTGACCCCCCAGGGCGCGTCGGTCGGGCGGCCCCACAGCTCGCCGTTGATGAAGTTGGCGATGCGGCCGAAGAACAGCCCCAGCGGCACGACGGGCGCGACGAGGTCGCCGAGGCTGAGCAGGCGGATCTTGTTCTTCCAGGCGAACCAGACGATCGCCAGGCTGACCCCGATCAGGCCGCCGTGGAATGACATGCCGCCGTCCCACAGCCTGAACAGCGCCAGCCGTTCGCCCCAGTCGGCGCCGGTGAACAGGTCGGCGTAGAGCGACGGCTTGTAGAACAGGGCGTAGCCGAAGCGGCCGCCGAGGATGATGCCGAGCGTGATCCACAGCACCAGATCATCCAGCTGGACGGAGGTGACCGGCGGCTTGCGCGGCTGCCAGACGGCGTTGTTGCGCGCCAGCCGATTGGCGTACCACCAGCCCAGCACGATGCCCGCCACATAGGCGAGGGCGTACCAGCGGATATCCAGCGGGCCGATGCTGAACAGGACGGGATCGAATTCGGGGAAGGGCACGGGCGCTCCTGCAGGGCCGGTTCTGGGCCCGGTGTAGCAAGCGGGGCGGCGCCCGTCCCTGAAATTTCAGCAACCGGCGCGCCCAAATGCCGCCACCTCGATCCTCGACAGCAAGGTTTCGTTCACCATATCGGGCAACCATCCGTTAACGACGGTTGCTTGCCTGAGTCGGAGAGTTCCATGCAGACCCGCAATCCCATCCTCGACGAGTTCGCCAAGCTGACCACCGGGGCGATGGGACTGGCCCAGGCCGCCGGCGAGGAGGCCAAGACCGCCTTCCGCGCCCAGGCCGATCGCTTCGCCGCCGACATGGATCTGGTCCGTCGCGACGAGTTCGACGCCCTGAAGGCCGAGATCGCGGCCCTGAGGGCCGAAATCGCCACCCTGAAGGGGGCGAAGAAGCCTCAAAAGGGAACGTCCACAGCGGCTTCTCCCGCACAGGACGCAGCCGGTTGAGCCGAATCTGCGAACCCGCCTACCGTTCGACCAGAGGGCGTGAGTCGCGCCCGGAGACGCCTTGATGAACACCGCCCGGCCCGAAGAAACAGAGCTGCCCTACGATCCCCTGGATGTCGTGGAGCATGTTCTGGTGGCCGAGAACCTGCCGTTCGACCGCACCGACGAAGGCGATCTGGCCTTCGCCCTCGCCGGCGACTGGAAGGACTATGAGTTGTGGTTCGCCTGGCGGCCCGAGGGCGACTGCCTGCAGCTGTGCTGCGCCCTCGACCTGCAGGCCTCCAAGGCGCGTCGGGCCGCCGCCTATGAGCTGGTCGGCCTGATCAACCAGCGCACCTGGATGGGGCATTTCGAGGTCTGGGCCGAGGACGGCGAGATCGTCTTCCGCCACTCGCTGGCCCTGCCGATGGGCGAGCGCCCGACCCTGGGCCAGGCGGCCTCGATGATCGACGCGGCGGTCGAGGCGGCGGATCGCTACTACCCCGCCTTCGACTTCATGATCCGCGGCAACAAGAAGCCGCAGGAGGCGATCGACTCTTGCCTCTTCGAAACGGTCGGCTCAGCCTGAGGGCATGACGAACTCAAAATCGAACGGCGCCGTGGTCCTGGTGGGCTGCGGTCGCCTCGGATCGGCGATTCTCGAGGGGTGGCTGGCGACATCGACCGTCGCGCCGGCGGATCTGATAATCCTGACCCCGTCGGACAAGCCCGCGACCGAGGCGGCGCGGGCGCGCGGCGCGAGGATCAATCCGCCGCTGGACGCGCTGGGTGAGGCGCGCGCCGTGGTGCTGGCGGTCAAACCGGCGAAATGGCGAGACGCCATCGCGCCGACGCTCGACCATCTGCCCGCGGACGCCGCCGTCATCTCGGTGATGGCGGGCGTCAGGGCGGACCAGATCGCCGGCGTCTCCGGCCGACCGGTGGCCCGGGTGATGCCGACCACGGCCGTGGCCCAGGCTCGCGGCGTCGCCAGTCTGTGGTCGGATGACGCCGGCGTCCGCGAGACGGCCCGGGGCCTGTTCGCCGCCATCGCCGATGTGGTGGACCTGCCCGCCGAGGACGTCATGGACGCCGCCACGGCGACCGCCGGGTCCGCGCCGGCCTTCATCTACGCCTTCGTTCAGGCCCTGGCCCGGGCGGGCGAGGCGCAGGGCCTGTCCCGTGACGCCGCCGCGCGCCAGCCGCTCGGCGGCCGCTGCGGTCTTGGCCATCTGCATGAGCGAGAGCATCC
>NZ_JAVHLH010000103.1:0-3491 GCF_031082345.1 Brevundimonas sp.
TGCCCCCCTGCGGCGACCGCGAGACCTTCCACCGCGCGGCGTGGCGCGAGGGCCGGGTCCATCCCCTCACCGACCAGGACTCCAGCGCCCAGAAGGCGCTGGCGGCGGCGGACCTGCTGATCCGCAGACGGCCGGGCGAACCGGAGGCGGCGGCCGGCGACGAGGTCGAGACCCTCGCCTTCTGATCAGCCCAGCCGGGCTTCGGCCTCGGCGAGATCCTCGGCCGTATTGACGTTGAAGAACGGATCGGCCGGCGCGACGGGCCAGTCCACGGCCGTGAACCCGACCGCCTCGGCGAACCCCCAAAGCGACCGGCGGCCGGACGCCGCATAGGCCGGCAAATGATCGAGCGCCGTCACCCGCCACAGACCGCAGACCGGATGCAGCCGCCCCCCGCTGGCCGCGAGGACGACGGCGTGGCCGTCGAGCGCGTCGCCCAGTCGCGGACCCAGCTCCGGCGGGACGAACGGCATGTCGCACGGCAGGGTCAGCACCGCCGCCCGGCCCTGATCCCGCGCCCAGCCGAGGGCGGCGGCCAGACCGCCCAGCGGACCTTCGACCGACGCGTCGGGGATCACAGTCACGCCCTCCGGCGCCCCGACCTGAGCGGGGTCGCGGACGGCGAGCGCCACCCGGTCGGAGAAGGTCGCCGCCTGACCGAGGGCGCGGGCCAGCAGGGTCTCGCCGCCCAGCCTGCGCAGCGGCTTGCCGCCGCCGATGCGGCGCCCCTCTCCGCCGGCCAGCACCACGACGGCGATGTCGTCGAGGGTCCTCATGTGAAGATCAGCTTGGCGCCGGCCAGCAGCAGGACAAGCCCCAGCATGACGAGCAGCCACGGCCGCGGCAGGCGGTGCAGACCCATCCACGTCCCCGCTACCGCTCCGACCGCCACGGCGGCGACGAAGACGGGCAAGGCCGGCGGCAAGGCCGGCAGCACGCTGAGATTGCCCGCCAGACCGGCGGCCGAATTGACCACGATGAAGACTGCCGCCACGCCCGCCGTCCGCCGCGGCTCCTCCCAGCGGAACAGCAGGATCAGCGGGCTCAGGAAGATGCCGCCGCCCGTCCCCGTGAGACCCGCCAGCAGGCCCAGCCCCGCCCCGGCCGGCAGGGCGACCAGCGCCCTGGGCGGCTGCACCATCCGGGCCGCGGTCCAAGCCGGCCGCCACAACATCCGCGCCGCCGCGATCCACAGCACCACCCCCAGAAGGGGGCGATAGACCTCGGGCGGGACGGCGATGCGCCCGCCGAGCCAGGCCATGGGCACGGCCGTGACGGCGAAGATCAGGAACAGGCGCGGGTTGAACTGGCCGGCGCGCAGGTACGACACCGCCGCATAGCCGGCCACCACGAGGTTCAGCGCCAGGGCGGTGGGCCGCATCACCTCTATGGGGACGGCGAACAGGGCCATCAGGCCGAGATAGGCCGAAGCGCCGCCATGGCCGACCGAGGCATACAGCGCCGCCGCCATCCCCATCAGCAGGGCGAGCAGGATCACCGTCGAGGGGTCCACGCGCGCTCCGTCAGCCGCCGACGTCGGCCATGCGGCGCAGATCGCCGGACTGCGCCAGCATCAGGCTGTGGCCCCGGGCCTTGGTCGGCAGCGCTTCAACAATCCGCGCCTCCAGCCGACCCGGCTCGATGTCCTCGGCCAGAAGGTCGCGCAGCTCGACCCCGCCTTCGCCGAACAGGCACAGCCTCAGCTTGCCCCGCGCGGTGACCCTCAGCCGGTTGCAGCCGTCGCAGAAATGATCGGCGTAGGGCGCGATCAGGCCGAAGCGGCCGAGATAGTCGGGGTGGCTGTACTCCACCGCGGGGCCGTCCTCGGGTCGCCGCGGCTGCGGGGTCCAGCCGCGTTCGGTCAGCCAGCGCGCGACGGCGGCGCCGCCCAGATGCTGGCGCTCGAACACATCGACATTGTCGAGCGTCCGCATCAGTTCGATGAAACGCACGGCGGTCGGACGATCGCGCAGCCAGTCGGCGAATTGCTCGACAGAGGAATCGAAGGTGTCTCGCAGGAGGACCGCGTTCAGCTTCACCCCGAGCCCCAGATCGAGCGCCTGGTCGATCCCGGCGAGAATGTCGGGCAGGCGATCGACGCCGGTGAGCCGGGCGAAGGTCTGGGGATCCAGGGAATCGGCGCTGACGTTCAGATGCGTCAGGCCGGCGTCGCGCCAGGCGCCGATCCGTTCCGTCAGCTTCCAGCCGTTGGTGGTCATGGCCACCCGGGCGATCCCCGGCGCGTTCGCGGCGCTGGCGATGATCGCCGGCAGGTCCGTCCGCACCGACGGCTCGCCCCCCGTCAGGCGCACCTTGGTCACCCCGAGGGCGGCGAAGCCTGCAACCAACCGGCGAATCTCTGACACGGAAAGAAACTGCGCCTCGGGGTCGCGGGCGTAGCCGTTCGGCAGGCAATAGACGCAGCGGAAATTGCACACTTCCGTGATCGACAGGCGGAGGTAGCGAAAGCGCCGGCCGAATCCGTCGGTCAGGCCCTCTCTCTCTCGCTCCGCCTCGTCCGGGATCACCGTCCACGCCTCGCCATGCCGGGCTCCGTGCCGCCGCTCCGGAGCACCCTACCGCCGTTCCGGGGGTCCACAGCAAGCACATTGTGCCAGCGCCAAGCTTGTTCCTGAACAAAGACCATGATCACGTAAGGGGCATTCTGAGTTGGTGTTGCGAGCGTAGCGTCGGTGTCTTCGGACGCCTCCCCTTCCTCTGAGGCCACGCATGATGGACGAGAGTTCTCCGACCCAAGGCGGGCGGACAGCACTGTGGGCGAGCACGTTCGCGTTCACGGTCTGCTTCGCCGTCTGGACGATCTTCTCGATCATCGGCCTGGACATGAAGACCGAGCTCGGTCTGTCCGAGACCCAGTTCGGCCTGCTGGTGGGCACGCCGATCCTGACCGGCTCGCTCACCCGGGTGTTCCTGGGCGTCTGGACCGAACAGCTCGGCGGTCGGCGCATGCTGGCCATGGTCATGCTGGCGGCGGCGGTCGCCACCCTGCTGCTGTCGTGGGCCGACACCTACGTCGAGATGCTGCTCGCGGCCCTGGGCGTCGGCCTGGCCGGCGGCGCCTTCGCGGTCGGCGTGGCCTATGTGCCGAAATTCTTTCCGCCGCGGATGCAGGGCACGGCGCTCGGCATCTTCGGCGCCGGCAACGTCGGCGCCGCGGTCACCAAATTTCTCGCACCCGTGGTCATGGTCGCCTGGGGCTGGCAGGCGGTGGCGCAGATCTGGGCCTTGGTCCTGGCGGTCACGGCGGTCGCCTTCTATCTCGTCACCCGCGAGGATCCGGAGACCGAGGCGCGGCGGCGCGAAGGCCGCAAGCCGGTCTCGGCGGCCCAGCAGCTCTCGGCGCTCAAGAACCTGCAGGTCTGGCGCTTCGCCCTCTACTATTTCTTCGTCTTCGGCGCCTTCGTGGCGCTGGCGCTGTGGCTGCCGCGCTACCTGATGGGCGTCTACGAGATGGACGTGAAGACCGCCGG
>NZ_JAVHLH010000103.1:3501-8995 GCF_031082345.1 Brevundimonas sp.
CTTCGGGTTTGAGCCGCTGGCGCACTGGGATATCGGGACCAGGCTCGGCATTCTGGATTTCGAGCGCGGCGCAAAGGTCGGCGGCGCCCGGGCGGTGCTCTACTGGACCTTCGGCGTCTCGGCCGTGTGCCTGTTCATGCTGTCCTATCCGCCGACCGACTACGTCATCCACGGCGTCCGCGGACCGATCAGCTTCTCCACCTCGATGGGACTGGTCCCCTTCCTGGTGGCCATCTTCGTGCTCGGCTTCTTCATGAGCCTGGGCAAGGCGGCGGTGTTCAAACACATCCCGGTCTACTACCCCAAGCAGATCGGCGCCGTCGGCGGCCTCGTGGGCATGGTCGGGGGCCTCGGCGGCTTCGTCCTGCCGATCGTCTTCGGCGTGATGAACGACCTCACCGGCATCTGGACCAGCTGTTTCGCCCTGCTGTTCCTGATCGTCACCGTCTCCCTGCTGTGGATGCATTTCGCCGTCCGGCAGATGGAGGCCAAGGCGGTCCGCTCCGGACGGGAGATGACGACCCTCCCCGAGCTGCCGGAGATGGAGCCGATCCACGAACCGGCCCGGCCGATGCTCGACACCCTGCGCAAGGCCCGCGCGGGCCTGCTCAGCGACTGGCGGCCCGAGGATGCGGAGTTCTGGCGCACCACCGGCCGTCCGATCGCGCGGCGAAACCTTTGGATCTCGACCTTCTGCCTGCTGCTCGCCTTCGCGGTCTGGATGGTGTGGAGCGTCGTCGTCGCCCAGCTGCCCAGGCTCGGCTTCGCCTTCACCACCGACCAGCTGTTCTGGCTGGCCGCCCTGCCCGGCCTGTCCGGCGCGACCCTGCGAATCTTCTACGCCTTCATGGTCCCGGTGTTCGGCGGCCGGCTGTGGACGGCGGTGTCGACCGCCTCCCTGCTGATCCCGGCCTTCGGCATCGGCTATGCGGTCCAGGACCCCGAAACGCCGTTCCTGATCTTCCTGGTGCTGGCGCTGCTGTGCGGCTTCGGGGGCGGCAATTTCGCCTCCTCCATGGCCAATATCAGCTTCTTCTTCCCCAAGGCCGAGCGGGGCAACGCCCTGGCGCTGAACGCCGGGCTCGGCAACCTCGGCGTCAGCGTCATGCAGTTCCTGGTGCCGATCGTGATCACCTTCTCGATCTTCGGCGCCCTCGGCGGCCAGAACCAGACGGCCGCGGACGACGGCGCCATGCTCTGGCTGCAGAACGCCGGCTTCGTCTGGGTGCCGTTCATCATGATTGGCGCGCTGGCGGCGTGGTTCGGGATGAACGACATCGCCTCGGCCAAGGCTTCGTTCGCGGACCAGGCGGCGATCTTCCGGCGCACCCACAACTGGCTGATGTGCTGGCTCTACACCGGCACCTTCGGCTCCTTCATCGGCTTCTCCGCCGGCTTCCCCCTGCTGGCCAGAATGGCCTTTCCCGAGGTCAATTCGCTCCAGTACGTCTTCCTCGGCCCGCTGGTCGGGGCCCTGTCGCGGGCCGGCACCGGCTGGGTCTCCGATCGCTGGGGCGGCGCCCGGGTCACCCTGTGGGTCTTCATCGGCATGATCGCGGCGGTCGGGGCCATGCTCTACGCCCTGTCGGTCGGGACCTTCTCGGGCTTCTTCGGCAGCGTCATCGCCCTGTTCTTCCTGACCGGCGTCGGCAACGCCTCGACCTTCCAGATGATCGGCCCGATCATGACGCTGGAGACGGCGCGTCTGGCCCCCGAGCTGACGCCGGCCGAACAGCGGGTGCGCGCCGACCGTGAGGCGGCCGCCATCGTCGGCTTTACCTCGGCCATCGCCGCCTTCGGCGCCTTTTTCATTCCCAAGGCCTACGGCGCCTCGATCGACGCCACCGGCGGGCCCGAGGCCGCCCTGTGGGCCTTCATGGCCTTCTACGTCACCTGCGCCGCCCTGACCTGGTTCGCCTACGCCGGCCCGCGCGGCCTGCTGCGGGCGACCGAAACCGGCCGCGCCCCACCGCCTCTTCGTCCAACCCCAGCGGAAGGTCGCACCCCATGAGCCATTTCCTCGATCGCCTGACCTATTTCCGGCGCGACAAGGAGACCTTCTCGGACGGTCACGGCGTGACCACCCGCGAGAACAGGGACTGGGAGGACGCCTACCGGTCGCGCTGGGCGGCGGACAAGATCGTGCGCTCGACCCACGGGGTGAACTGCACCGGCTCGTGCTCGTGGAAGATCTACGTCAAGGGCGGCATCGTCACCTGGGAGACCCAGCAGACCGACTATCCGCGCACCCGGCCGGACCTGCCCAACCATGAACCGCGGGGCTGCCCGCGCGGCGCCAGCTACAGCTGGTACCTGTATTCCGGCACGCGCATCAAATACCCGCTGGTGCGCGGCCGGATGCTCCGCCACTGGCGCGAGGCCCGCAAGACGCTGACCCCGGTCGCCGCCTGGCGCTCGATCGTCGAGGACCCCGGCAAGCGCCACAGCTGGGTGTCGCGGCGCGGGCGCGGCGGCTTCATCCGCGCCGGCTGGGACGAGGTCTCCGAGATCATCGCCGCGGCCAACGCCTACACCATCAAGGAGTACGGCCCCGACCGCATCGCCGGCTTCTCGCCGATCCCGGCCATGTCGATGATCTCCTACGCCGCCGGCAGCCGCTACCTGTCGCTGATCGGCGGCACGGTGCTGAGCTTCTACGACTGGTATTGCGACCTGCCGCCGTCCTCGCCGCAGACCTGGGGCGAGCAGACCGACGTCCCCGAAAGCGCGGACTGGTATAACGCCGGCTTCCTGCTGGTCTGGGGTTCGAACATCCCGCAGACCCGCTCGCCTGACGCCCATTTCTACACCGAGGTCCGCTACAAGGGGACCAAGAGCGTCGTCATCACGCCGGACTACAGCGAGGCGTCCAAATTCGCCGACCTGTGGCTGCACCCCAAACAGGGCACCGACGCCGCCCTGGCGCTGGCCTTCGGCCATGTGATCCTGAAGGAATACCACTGCGACCGGCAGACCGAGTATTTCGCCGAATACGGCCGCCGCTACACCGACTTCCCGCTGCTGGTGAAGCTGGTCGAGCGCGACGGCCGGCTGGTCGCCGACCGCATGGTGCGCGCCGCCGACTTCGCCGACCAGCTGGGCGAGACGGCCAACCCCGACTGGAAATGCGTCGGTCTCGACGAGCTCAGCGGCGAGATCGTCTGCCCGCAGGGCCAGTCCGGCCATCGCTGGGGCGACGCCGGCAAGTGGAACCTCGAAGAGAAGGACGGCAAGGGCGCCGACATCCGGCTGAAGATGAGCTTCGCCGAGGGCTGGGACGAGGTGTTGCCGGTCGGCTTCCCCTATTTCGGCGGGACCGCCCCCGAGAGCTTCGTCTCGACCAGCCACGAGCAGATTCTCGAGCGCAACGTCCCCGTCCGCCGCGTCCAGCTCAAGGACGGCGAGACCCTGGTCGCCACGGTGTTCGACCTGTTCTGCGCCAACTACGGGGTCGACCGCGGCTTCGGCGGCGGCAACGTCGCCGCCAGCTACGACGACGACGCCCCGTTCAGCCCGGCCTGGGCGGAGAACGTCACCGGAGTGCCGCGCGAGGCGATCATCACCACCGCCCGCGAGTTCGCCACCAACGCCGAGAAGACCCGCGGCCGCTCGATGGTCATTCTCGGCGCGGGCCTGAACCACTGGTACCACATGGACATGGCCTATCGCGGCATCATCTCCATGCTGGTGATGTGCGGCTGCGTCGGCCAGTCCGGCGGGGGGTGGGCCCACTATGTCGGCCAGGAAAAGCTGCGGCCCCAGACCGGCTGGACCCCGCTGGCCTTCGCCCTCGACTGGCTGCGCCCGACCCGGTTCATGAACGGCACCTCGTTCTTCTACGCCCACACCGACCAGTGGCGTTACGAGAGCCTGCGCATCGACGAGATCCTGTCGCCCACCGCGCCCGAGGGCGACTGGTCGGGCAGCATGATCGACTTCAACGTGCGCGCCGAGCGCATGGGCTGGCTGCCCTCCGCGCCGCAGCTGGAGACCAATCCGCTCAGCATCGGCAAGACCATCTTCGACGCCGGCGCCGACCCGAAGGCCTATGTCTCGGACCGTCTGAAGTCCGGCGAGCTGAAGCTGTCATGCGTCGACCCGGACAACCCGCGGAACTGGCCGCGCAACATGTTCTTCTGGCGCTCCAACGTGCTCGGGGCCAGCGGCAAGGGCCACGAATATTTCCTCAAACACCTCGTCGGCGCCCTGCACGGCGTGGTCGGCGTCGACCTCGGCGAGGACGGCCGTGAAAAACCCCAGGAGGTGACCTGGCGCGAGGAGGCGCCGGTCGGCAAGCTGGACCTGATGGTCAACATCGACTTCCGCATGTCGACGACCAGCCTCTACGCCGACATCGTGCTGCCGACGGCGACCTGGTACGAGAAGCACGACCTCAACACCTCGGACATGCACCCCTTCATCCACCCGCTGACCGCGGCGGTCGACCCGGTGTGGGAGTGCAAGAGCGACTGGGACATCTTCCGCACCATCGCGAAGAAATTCTCGGAGGTCGCCCCGGAGGTGCTGGGCGTCGAGCACGACCTGGTGATGACGCCGATCATGCATGACACCGCCCAGGAGCTGGGCCAGCCCTACGCCCCGAAGGAGTGGGCCAAGGGCGAGTGCGAACCGGAACCGGGGCGCACCATGGCCAACGTCACCCTGGTCGAGCGCGACTACGCCCAGACCTATGCGAAATTCACCTCGCTGGGACCCGCGCTGGAGAAGCTCGGCAACGGCGGCAAGGGCATCAGCTGGAACACCGACGCCGAGGTGGCCCTGCTCGCCGGGCTGAACGGGGTGGTGTTGGAGGAAGGCCCGTCCAAGGGCCGGCCGCGCATCCTCAGCGACATCGACGCCTGCGAGACGATCCTGTCGCTGGCGCCCGAGACCAACGGCGAGGTGGCGGTCAAGGCGTGGCAGGCGCTGTCGAAGCTGACCGGCCGCGAGCACGCCCACCTGGCCGAAGGCAAGGAGGAGGAGAAGATCCGCTTCCGCGACGTCGTCGCCCAGCCGCGCAAGATCATCTCGTCGCCGACCTGGTCGGGGCTGGAGTCGGAACACGTCTGCTACAACGCCGGCTACACCAATGTGCACGAGCTGATCCCGTGGCGGACCCTCAGCGGGCGCCAGCAGATGTACCAGGACCACCACTGGATGCGGGCCTTCGGCGAAGGCTTCGTCACCTGGCGGCCGCCGATCGACACCCGCACGGTGCGCGCGGTGCACAACAAGCTGCCCAACGGCAACGCCGAGATCCTGCTCAACATCCTTACCCCGCACCAGAAGTGGGGCATCCACTCGACCTATGCGGAGAACCTGATCCTGCTCAGCCTCAACCGCGGCGGGCCGGTGATCTGGATCAGCGAGGTCGACGCCGCCCAGGCGGGGATCGAGGACAACGACTGGATCGAGGCCTTCAACGTCAACGGCGCGGTGACCGCCCGGGCCATCGTTTCGCAGCGGGTCATGGCCGGCACGGCGATCATGTACC
>NZ_JAVHLH010000104.1 GCF_031082345.1 Brevundimonas sp.
CCGCCGCCCGCGCCGCCGGGGCGCCGCGGCTGTATCTGGAGACCAGCAGTACGCTGAAGCCCGCCGGGGCCCTCTACCGCGGCTTCGGCTTCATCGACCTGCCGCCCCGGCCGAGCCCCTACGCCCGGGCCGACGTATGGATGGAGAAGCGGCTCCGGTGATCGGAGCGGGCCGCTATTCCTTCGACAGGTCCTGCCGTTTGAACCACGCCAGCGCCCCGGCCAGGGGGAGCAGGATCCACAGGCCGAGGCTGGCCCAGGCCTTCAGCACGATGCCGTCGGGCAGGGCGGCCGCCCGCTCGGCACCGGCGATGGCCGCGCTGATCGCGTCGACGGCCGCGCCCGGATTGATCAGCATGGCCAGCCAGGCGTCGGGCGTGAGCCCCATGGTCATCAGCAAATTGGGTGAGAAGAACTGGGCCACGCCCACGACCAGCGGCACGAACAGCGCCGCCAGCAGTGACCGGGTCACCACCGCCGCCAGCATGCCCATCATGGTGAACTGGAGGATGCGCGCCCACGACAGGGCCAACTGGCCGATGAACTGGCCCGCCATCGCGCCGGTCATCGAGAAGGTCAGCTGGCGCTCGAACACCGCCGCCTTGATCAGGTTCTCGATCAGGCCGGCGACCAGCATCAGCAGCATGGCGACCAGCGACATGACCGCCACCACCGCCAGCTTGCCCAGCAGCAGATTGGTGCGGCTGTTCCGCGCGCTGATCAGACGCCAGGTCTCCCAGCGGTAGTCCCCGGCGTAGATCGTGGCCGCGCCGATCAGGACGAACAGCAGGATCAGGGGATTGGCCAGATCTCCCGCCGCCGAAACCACGGCCTCGCCGAGATCCAGCGGGCTGCTGGTCATCATCTGGGTCAGCTCGGGCGGAGCCTCGCCGTCCACCAGCAGCTTGGTCTCGCCGCCCTTGAGGACGAGGTTGGTCAGGGCGCCGATCGCCACCGCGATGATCGGCACGAACAGCACGCTCCAGAACAGGGCGGTGCGGTTCTTCGACAGGCGGAAGCCTTCCGCGCGGATGGCGTCAACCAGCATGGATCGTCTCCGGCGTCTGGACGGAGCCCGTCTCGGTGAAGAAGATGGCCTCCAGGTCGGTGCCGACCCAGCGGGCTTCGTGAATGTCGACCCCGGCCGCGGCCAGGGCGCGGATCAGCGCCGGTCCCTCGTCCCGCTTGATGTCGGCGAGGACGGCGTCGCCCTCGGCCGCGCCCTTGGCGCCGAGAACCTCGAGCACCTGATCCTTCTGGGTGACGGACAGGCGCAGCCGCTCGCCGACAGCCGTCAACTCGCTGACCGCGCCTTCGCGCACCAGCTTGCCCTTGTTGAGGATGGCGACGCGATCGCAGACGCGCTGGACCTCCAGCAGCTGGTGGCTGGCCAGAACGACGGTGACGCCGTCATCGTCGGCGAGGCTGCGGATCAGGGCCCGCATCTCCTGGATGCCGGGCGGGTCCATGCCGCTGGTCGGCTCGTCGAGGATGATGAGCTCGGGCCGGCTCATCAGCGAGGCGGCGACGCCGAGCCGCTGCATCATGCCGACGGAGAAGCCGCGCACCCGACGGTCGGCGGCTTCGGTCAGGCCGACGCGCTGCAGCCAGTGAGGAATGTCGGTCTGGCCGCCGATGCCGTGTTCCAGCGCCAGCCAGCGCAGCACCTGCCGGGCGGTCATATAGGGCGGGAAGCGCGGCGTTTCGATCATCGAGCCCATGCGACGAAGGTGGCTGACCTCGTTGACGGCCCCGCCCATGACGCTGGCCGTCCCGTCGGTCGCCCGGATCAGGCCCAACAGGATGCGGAACAGGGTCGACTTGCCGGCCCCGTTGGGCCCCAGCACGCCATAGACCCCGCCTCGGGGGATCGACAGGTCCAGCCCGTCGAGGGCGCGAACGGTTCCGTAGGTCTTGGTGAGCCCCAAAACCTGGATAACGGGCGTTTCGATAACAGCGGTCATGGGCGCAGCTTGGACGTGCGTCGCGGTCGAACGCAAGGCGGCATGGCATTAAGCTTCGGCAATGTGCGAAGAGGCCGGACGCGCCGGGGAACGTGAGGAAAACGTAACCGTTTGGCCGCCGTACGCCTTGATCGCGTCGAAATGACCGGGCGAAATCGGCGTATAGCTCCTTCATGACCTTTTGGATGATGATGAAGACCAGCACCCTCGCGATCGCTCTCGCTCTATCCCTCGCCGCCTGCGGTCAGCCGGACGACAGCCGCGCCCAGGACGGCGTCTTCGCCGACAACCGCGTGCTGCCCGGCGACGCCCTGTCGATGAAGGCCAGCTTCGCCCCCGTGGTGCGCGAGGCGGCGCCGGCCGTGGTCAATATCGCCGCCCGCGGCGTCCAGCAGGTGCGCGATCCGTTCTGGGGCATCCCGGGCCAGCGCCAGACCGGCTCGGTCGGCTCCGGCGTCATCGTGCGGCCGGACGGCGTGGTGGTGACCAACAATCACGTCATCGAGGGCATGCAGCAGATCCGCGTCACCCTGAACGACCGGCGCGAGTTCTCGGCGCGGGTGGTGCTGGCCGACGCCCGCTCCGACATCGCCGTGCTGCAGCTCGAGGACGTCAACGAGCGGCTGCCGACGCTGAACATCGACGACCGCGAGGAGCAGCAGATCGGCGATCTGGTGCTGGCCATCGGCAATCCGTTCGGGGTCGGCCAGACGGTCACCAACGGCATCATCTCGGCCCTGAACCGCACCGAGACCGGCATTTCCGACAGCGGTTCCTTCATCCAGACCGACGCGGCCATCAATCCGGGCAACTCCGGCGGGGCCCTGGTCGACATGGACGGCGACCTGATCGGCATCAACACCGCCATCTTCTCGCGCTCGGGATCGTCGTCGGGCGTCGGCTTCGCCGTGCCCGCGACCCTGGTGAAGCGGGTGGTCGACTCGGCGGTCGGCGGGGCCACGGCCGTGGTCCGGCCCTGGCTGGGCGTGAAGGGCGAGACGGTCAGCGCCGAGATCGCCCGCAGCCTCGGCCTCGACCGGCCGCAGGGGCTGGTGGTCACCGACGTCTGGCCGAACGGCCCGGGGGCTCGCGCCGGCCTGCGCGAGGGCGACGTCATCACCGCCATCGACGGCGCCGAGATCAACGATCAGGGCGGGCTGAATTTCCGTGTCGCCACGCGCGAGCCGAACGATGCGGTCGCGGTCGCCATTCTCCGCGACGGCCAGCCCCGGACCCTGAACGCGCGCGTCCAGCGTTTGCCGGGCGACGCGAACATCGACAAGGCCGCCGTCATCCGTTCGGGCGTCTTCAGCGGCGCCCAGGTTCTGGCGCTCAATCCGGCGCTCGCTGACAATCTGGGCGGCGATCCGTTCGCGACCGGGGTCATCGTCGGCCGGGTCCAGCGCGGCAGCTACGCCAACGGCATCGGACTGCGCGGGGGCGACATCATCCTGGCGGTCAATGGTCGGGCGGTGACCTCTGTCGAGCAATTGGGCGATGTCGGCCGGGGCACGGAGATCACGATCAGCCGCGGCGGCCAGCGGATTTCCGCCGTCGTCCGCTAGGCCTCGTTCCGCTTCGGCCCGGTCAGCGACCAGACGTGGCCGAACGGATCGCGCAGCTTGGCGTGACGGCCGTAGAATTCGTCCACCGGAGGCCGGATCGTGACCGCGCCCTCCGCCTCCGCCCGGGCCAGCCAGGCGTCGACGTCGTCGACCGCCAAGGCCACCGTCACCGTCGTGCCGCCCAGACAGTCCGGCGCCAGGGTCCCGACCCGTTCGATCAGCTCGGGAAACTCGTCGGACAGATAGATGGCGCCGCCGTTGGCCAGTTCGACCATGGCGTGACCCAGCCGGCCGTCGTCCATGTCATGGCGCTCGACCGGCCGGCCCCCGAAGGCCCGCACATACCAGTCCAGCGCCCGTGCGCCGTTCCTCACCATCAGATACGGAACGACGGGCGGATCGGGCGGCGCCGAAGGCATGTTACGTCGCCTTGATCGGCGCCCCGATCGACCAACTGTGCCCGAACGGGTCCTTCAGCTGGCCGTAGCGGTCGCCCCAGAACTGGTCGGCCATGGGCATGGTCGGGATGGCGCCGGCCAGCAGGGCCCGCGTCCACCATTCGTCGGCGTCGTCGACCTGCAGGTGCAGGGTGACCCCCTTGGGCACGACATCCTGCTCGCCGCCGTATTCGGGGAATTCGTCGTGCAGCATGACGCTGGAGCCGTTGATCAGCAGGTGGGCGTGCATCAGCCGCTCGCCGTCGTCAGCCGGCTTCTGATCCAGCACCTGCGCCCCGAAGGCCCGGGTGTAGAACTCCAGCGCCGCCAGTCCGCCGCGCGACGGGATCACCAGATGCGGCGTGAGGCCCGAGGTCGGGCCCTGGTTCGGATCGGCCATGTCGCTCTCCTCTGCGGCGGCCCACACTAACGCGTGAAATGCGTGTCGGTAACGCCTATCTCTGCTCGCCCATGACCGATCTGTTCGAAGCCTCCGGCATCCATCCCCCTGACGCCCCGCTGGCCGACCGCCTGCGCCCCCGCACCCTCGACGAGGTGGTGGGCCAGGATCACCTGCTGGGCGAGGGCGGGCCGATCCGGCGCATGGTCGAGGCCGGACGGCTCGGCTCGATGATCCTTTGGGGGCCGCCGGGCACCGGCAAGACCACCATCGCCCGGTTGCTGGCCCAGGCCGCCGGCTATCAGTTCCAGCAGATCAGCGCCGTCTTCTCGGGCGTCGCCGACCTGAAGAAGGCGTTCGAGGCCGCCCGCATGCGCCGCGCGGCGGGCCAGTCGACCCTGCTGTTCGTCGACGAGATCCATCGCTTCAACCGCGCCCAGCAGGACGGCTTTCTGCCGTTCGTGGAGGAGGGGATCGTCACCCTCGTCGGGGCCACGACCGAGAACCCGTCGTTCGAACTGAACGGGGCGCTGCTGTCCCGCTCGCAGGTCTATGTCCTCAAACGGCTCGACGACGCGGCGCTCGATCAACTGTTGATTCGGGCCGAGGCGCAGGAGGGCAAGACCCTGCCCCTGACCCCGGAAGCGCGTCACGCCCTGCTGGCCCTGGCCGACGGCGACGGCCGCTATCTGCTGACCATGTCGGAGGTCCTGTTCGACCTGACCTCCACTGAGCCGCTGGACGTCCAGGCCCTGGCCGGCATCCTGCAGAAGCGTGCGCCCGCTTACGACAAAAGTCGAGAAGAGCACTATAACCTTATATCGGCGCTGCATAAATCGGTTCGCGGGTCTGACCCTGACGCGGCCCTTTACTGGCTGGCGCGGATGCTGAACGGCGGCGAGGATCCGCTGTATCTGGCGCGTCGTATCGTGCGCATGGCGGTCGAGGACATCGGCGAGGCCGACCCCCTGTCGCTGCTGGTCGCCAATGCGGCCAAGGATGCGTACGACTTTCTCGGCAGCCCCGAGGGCGAACTGGCCCTGGCCCAGGCCGTGGTCCACCTCGCCACCGCGCCCAAGTCGGTCGGGGTCTACGAGGCCTTCAAGGCGGCGAAGCGGGCGGCGGCCGAGACCGGCTCGCTGCCGCCGCCGGCCCACATCCGCAACGCCCCGACGAAGCTGATGAAGTCGCTCGGCTACGGCAAGGGCTACCAGTACGACCCCGACACCCCCGAGGGTTTCTCCGGCGCCGACTTCTTCCCCGACGAGATGGAGCGCCGCGTATTCTACGCCCCGAAAGGCGAGGGGCACGAGGCCAAGGTGAAGGAGCGTCTCGACCGCTGGGCGGCGCTGCGGGCGCGGATGCAGCCGGGCGACCCGCCGGAAGGGTAACCGTTGCCGTAACCCTGTTTTCGGACCATCCTCCGCCCATCGGAATATCCTTGGGAGGGGACGATGACCGACAATACCTCGATGACCACGAGCACGCCCTGGCACCTCTGGCTGGTGGGCGTGGTGAGCCTGCTGTGGAACGGCTTCGGCGGCTACGACTTCATCATGACCACGACGCAGGGCGCGACCTATATGCAGGCCGCTGGTTTCGATCAGCCGCTGATCGACTATTACATGGGCATGCCGACCTGGATGTACGTCCCGTGGGTGCTCGGCGTCTGGGGCGCGGTGGCGGGGTCCATCCTGCTGCTGATGCGCAGCCGCTTCGCCGTCTGGGCCTTCGGACTGTCGCTGATCGGGGCTGTCGTCAGCCTGATCTACGGCCAGTTCATCAATCCGCCGCCGGCCCTGCCGGCTGAACTGGCGATGATGAGCTACATGCCGTGGGTGATCACGGCCATCGCCGTCTTCCTGGCCTGGTACGCCTGGGCGATGGCGAAGAAGGGCGTTCTCCGGTGAGCGGCGGGGGCATCGGGAGCGCCCGGACGCCCTGGCACCTGTGGGTCGTCGGGGTCGTGGCCGCGCTGTGGAACGGCTTCGGCTGTTTCGACTACGTCATGACCCAGACGCGGCGCGACGAATGGTTCGCCCAGATGGACATGACGCCGGCGCAGCTGGACTATTTCAACGCCATGCCGGCCTGGACCCACGCGGCCTGGGCGATCGGGGTCTGGGGCGGCTTGCTGGGCGCGATCCTGTTGCTGCTGCGCAAGAAGCTGGCGACGCCGGTCTTCGTGGTCTCGTTCCTCGGCTGGCTGGCCGGCGCGGTCTACGCCTTCGGGATGTCGGACGGGCTTGAGGCCATGGGGTCGATGTGGCCGATGCAGATCGTCATCGGCGGCGCCTGCGTCTTCTTCATCTGGTACGCCTGGACCATGGGCAAGAAGGGCGTCCTGCGCTGACGACGGGCTGACGGGGGAGGGCGGTTCGCGTATGCACGCGCGGTGACCGACCGCTCCCCCGTTTCCCTCTCCGAAGACGAGATCGCCGCCGTCCGTTCGTGGGTGCTGCACGAGGACCCGCACGTCCTCGTCCTCGACAAGCCCGCCGGCCTGTCCAGCCAGGGCGGGCGGATCAAGGCGCATACGCTGGACGACCTGCTGTGGGCCTTCATGCGCTCCAACGGCAAGCGGCCCGAACTGGTCCACCGGCTGGACCGCGACACCTCCGGCGTCATCCTCGCGGCGAAGACCAAGCCGGCCGCCGGCTTCCTCGGCAAGGCGCTGCAGATGCGCCGCTTCCGCAAGACCTATCTGGCCCTCGTCGCCGCCGCGCCGGAGCCGCGCTCGGGCATGATCGACGCGCCCCTGGTCCGCCAGGAGATCGGCCGCGAAAGCTATATGCGGGTCTGCGCCTTCGACGCCCCCGGCGCCCAGGGTTCGCAAAGCCGCTACCGGACCCTGTCGGCCTCCGAGGACGGGGCCCTGGTCGAGCTGGAGCCGCTGACCGGACGGATGCACCAGCTGCGCGTCCACATGGCCCATATCGGCCGGCCGCTGGTCGGCGACCCCCGCTACGGCGGCGCCCTGACCTTCGCCGGCCGGGCCGCGCCCCGCCTGATGCTGCATGCGGCGAAACTGACCTTCCCCCATCCCGAGGGCGGCGACCGCACCGTCGAGGCGCCGCTGCCGGCGGATTTCGAGGCGTTGAGGCAGGCGGCGGGACTTTAGGAACATTCCACGCCGCCCGACGCTATTTCAGGGAACGCCCCGGAGCCCCGCCATGAAGCGCCTGACCCTGCCCCTGATCGCCGCCGCCGGCCTCGCCCTGTCGGCCTGCGCCAGCCTCGCCCCCTACGGCCCGCAGATGGGGCCCGGCGGGCAGGGCTATGTCGAGCAGCGGATCGAGTCCAACCGCTTCCGCGTCACCTACAATGGCGTCGGCGCGCCCGGCCCGGTCGCCGACATGGCCCTGTTGCGCGCCGCCGAGCTGACCACGGCTCAGGGCTATGACTGGTTCGAGGTGACCCAGCGCTGGATCGACGGCCGGCCCGACAGCGCCGGCGGCCTGCGCCCCAGCGTCGGCGTCGGCTACGGCTCGAGCAGCTACGGCGGCCGCTACGGCAGCTATCGCAGCTCGGGGGTCGGCGTCGGCGTCGGTCTCAACTTCAGCGGCCCGTCCCCGACCTCGACGACGCTGGAGGTCGTGATGGGTAATGGCGAAACCCCCGACCGTCCCAACGCCTATGACGCCCGCGGCGTCCAGGACGCCCTGCGTCCCCGGCTCTAGGGGCTCGGCGACCGCTCGGGCTCCCGTTCGTCCACGAAGTGAGCCACCGTCCGCCACAGTTCCGCGTCGTGGCCCACCCACAGATGGCCGCCGTCCGGATAGAGCACCAGCCGCGCGCCGGGAATCCGCCCCGCGGTATGGATGGCCGCCTTGTCGGTCTCGTACAGGTCGCCGCGCGCGCCGATGACCAGGGTGGGGCAGGCGATCCGCTCCACCGGCCAGTCCGGCGGCGTCCCTGCCGTGGCCGAGTCCATCAGCAGGCCCTCGCGCCGGGCGCTGACCGGCAGGATGTGGAACATCGCCTCCCGCACCCGGGCCCGCTCGCTCCGCGACGCCGCCTTCACCGTCGCCGGATCGGTCGCCAGCACCATCCGCGTCATGAAGTCCGGCGCCGCCCGTACACCGGCCCAGAACAGCAGGTCCGAGCCCAGCGCCGCATTGATCGTCCGCTGCGTCGTCGCGTCCGGGGCGGCGTTGGCCCCCGGCAGCCGCTCGGGGGCGTGGAGGGCCGGAACCGCCAGCACCAGCCCGCGACACCGCTCCGGGTGCCTGAGCGCCAGCTGGGTCGCGGACAGCGCTCCCGCCGAGCCGCCGAAGACGACCGCCTCCTCGATGCCCAGCCGGCGCATCAGCCAGTCCAGAGCATCGGCCTGCATCTCGGGCGTGGCGTCGTCCGGCATGGCGCTGCGCAGATAGCCGAAGCGCGAGGGGGCGATGATGCGCACGCCGTGGCCCGCCAGCGGCGCGCTGAACGCCAGCCCCTGGTCGAAGCCGCCGCCGCTGCCGTGGATGAACAGGACCGGCGGGCCCTCGCCGGTGTCGGCGTATTCGATCGGTCCCCAGGGGCTGTCGACGACCCGGCTGCGGTCGAGTGTGGCCGCCCGGGCCTCGGCGAGGTCGCGGCGGAAGGCGAGCGACACGGTCGCGACCACGCCGATCGCCACGGC
>NZ_JAVHLH010000105.1:0-463 GCF_031082345.1 Brevundimonas sp.
CGGGGGGGTATCCGTGTTGGGGACGCCGGCGGAGTTAAGTACGGGACCTACCAATGTGATGACTTTCTGCGCCCTTGGGATTCTCGCCGGCATGTTTTCGGACCGTGTAGCTTTTTGGCTGTCTGAGAAGGCGGAGATTTTCTTCGCAAGTACGCGGACCGAGGATGGACCCAAGGTCGAGCCCTAGGGATAATCCATCCCTCACCGACGCGGCGCGCTCGAGCTGGGTCAGTCCTGCCAAACGCGACTTCGATGTAAAGCTGGTGATCGACGGCACGCCAAGTCCGCCATTCAGCGCGACGGCGCGGTCCCCTCCGACTACTCCAGCGGAACACAGCCCATCGGGCTAGAGTGGCTTGGCGCCGCATTCCAGAAGCAGGCCGTCAGCGCGCCATCGCGAGATTCCCGCACGACGACGGCTCTGGCGCTCATTTCGCCATAGGCGACGCCAACGACCCGGCCG
>NZ_JAVHLH010000105.1:473-8983 GCF_031082345.1 Brevundimonas sp.
TTGAGCTGCCGCCCCCGTGCGGAGGCATCGCTTCGGCTATCGGCGGTGAAGAGGACGCGCTGTCTCGATCTGAACAGGAAGCGAGCGTGAGTGCGGCAACCGCCGTGACTGCCAGAGACATCCGCTTCATCTACGGCTCTCCATTCCGGGTGCGCTGGACGACGAGCGACTCTTGCGAGCCGCCGACTTCGTAGAAGACGAGCAGGGCAGTCTGGCCGGTGACGGCGGGCACGAACAGAAGGCCCGAGGTGCTGGTCCCTGGCGCGATCGGTCCGGCCTGGATGCCCTCCCGGTTCAGCCGTTCGACCGTCCTTCCCATCCGATCGGCCATGAACATCGGACCGAAGACGATGGCGGCTCCGCTCACGAGCGCCGCGGGCGGAAACAGCAGGGACCCGATGACCATGCCGGCCGTTCCGACGCCCACGATGCCTGCAGTGGTCGCAACCATGCTCGGCGGCTTCAAGAGTTCCCCTGCCGACCGGGCCGACCCGATCACCGTGCCGTCAGCCAATTGCTCCTTGGCTTCCGTGAACGTGATCGTACGGTTGCCGGTGTTGGCGATGGTCAGCCGGATCTGAAGCCAGTTGGGGTCGCCGGGGATGAAGTCCGGATCAGCGAAACCGACCACACTAGCGACGGTGACGCTGAGGTCCCGATTTGACGCCGGCAGATAGGCGAAGCTTTCGGTTGGCGCTCGGGCCTGCCGGCTTGGGAAACCTGGCATATCCATCCCCGGCATCCCTGCAGAAGCGCACCCACCAAGGAGCAGCAGAGCGGCCCCTGACACTGACAATGCTCGCATTGTTTCCCCCTCGCCGCGTAACTGCTCGGCAATCAATGTCCCCATAACGGGGACACTCTAGGGAACGCTTACCAAAGACCGCTTGAGTTGGGAAGCGGCGTCAGGCGAATGCAAAGATCGTGGGTCAGTTCGCCGGATTACCGAGCTGTTGTTGAAACGCTCCGGGCCGCTCGAACCGAGAAGGGGTTGTCACAGCGCGAAGTCGCTCGCCGGCTGGGCAAGCATGTCTCGTTCTTGAACAAGATCGAGCTCATCGAGCGGCGGATCGACGTCCTTGAGTTCGTCATGCTCTGCCGGGCCCTGGAGATCGACCCCCACGCATTGCTCGACCGGATTATGACGGGGCTTTCGGACCAGCCTGACTTTTAGGCCACGCCTGCCGCTACCACGTCTCCACCGCCTTCAGCCGTCCGTCAGTTCTGACAATGGCCATAGGGCTCGTCTCCGGCGCCCCCGCCCCCAGAAGCAGGTACAGCGGCCCCACATACCCCGGACCGTCAGTCTGATAGTCAAAGCGGACACCGTAGGCGTACTCCGCCAGCCACGCAGCCGGATCCTCCTCATCCTCAAGCCCAAAACCCTCCTGCACAGCCCGCACAGCTGCCACCTCCTCCCACTCCTGGGCGGTTAGTTCGTATGGTTTGTTCATATGCCCCGGACTCTACCACAGACCGGGAAATGGCGCCGCAAGGGGAGGGGATATCGCCGGCGCGGCGGGAAGTCCCTCGCGCCTAGAGGTGAGGACAAAGGGAAGGGGAGTTGTGGCGCGAGCCGCGGGCTCAGTGGGGTTGTCGGCTCCTAACTCGACACGGACGTTACAAAGGTCCGCTTTGCGCATCATGGACAGTGCGATCGTGTCCTTCTGCGACGACGAGTTTGGCGACGTCGACCGCGTTGAAAGGTTGATCAGCGCAGGTACGAAGTAAGACACTTCGTACGGACTGCCAGCCTCCCATCTCAGATGCGAAGGTAGGTCGGCGTGCGCGGATCAGGTCTCCGACAAGCTGAAGATCACGCTCGGGGTCTTGTCACCGCACAGCGTCTTTTCCCGATGCGAAACCCAGCGGCCTGAGCGACGCCGGACGTCGTCCATAAGCGTTGAGCCGAAGGTCCCGATCGCGGATCCGGTGCGGGCGATGTCGGACTCCCAGAGTTCAAACCGCCCGTCGACGATCTTGTTGAACAGGACGCTGTAGCGCCAGTAGTCGGCGGGGGCGTCGGCGGCGGCCATCTTCTCGAACCAGATCTTGGCCCACCGATTCCGCTCGTAGGCGTAGAGGGCCGCTTCTCTCGCCTTAGAGATCAGGCCTTCGTTGATGGTCGGGCGCGACAGCTCCTGCGTCGCCAACGGGCTTTCAAGCCCAAAACCGAGCACCATGAGCGCCCGGGCCTGATCGGCGGGCACAGGGCTTTGTAGCTTGACCCGGGCATACCGATCCAGGAACGCCGCCTGATCGGAGACCAGGGCCGCCAGGATCTCCCGGGCCAATCCCTCGTCGGAAACTGCGTCGTCGAGCCGGGCCGTGCGCAGGGCGTCCATCTCGACGCCCGGCGCAGACCCCCAGACCGAGAGCGACTCGAGCGACAGGGCGGCGGGACCGAATGTCAGGCGGACAATGCCGGTCTCTCCAGCCATGGCTCCGAAAAGGCCGGCCGCCAGGGCGGGTTCATCCTTCGAGAGGCCTCGGGCGAGGCGCATGGCGAAGTTGGCCACTCGGTTCCGCTTGCGCGGCTCCAGACCAAGCAGCGTCGTCGCCAGGACACGGGCGTCTGACGGCGAGGCGGTGATCAACGCCTCGACCCCGGCGGAGCCAACGTCTTCGACCATGATCCTCGCCTGGGCCGGCGTCAGCGTCGCCTGAAACGTTTTGAAATTCGCCCAGCCGGACTTCTGCCGCGCGTCGAACGCCTCGTCGGTCTCATTCAGCCGCGCGACGAAGCCCTCGAAACCGGACGCCGGTTCCGGTTCGACCAGTTCGAACAAGCCGGGCTTCAACGCTGGGGGGACCTTCTGCAGGACGACCGGCGGGGTGAAGTCTAGCTCAAGCTCCAGCGTTGCGGCGATGGCGAGACGCAGCCGCCCGGTCACCAGCTGGCCAAGCTCCGGTCCGACCTCGTCCGCCGCATGCCCCCACAGCTCGGATGTCGTCTTGTCGAGGAGGGCTTCGTGGGTGATCAGTCCAAGCTTCGCGGCTGCGATCATCACGAGCGAGCCGTACCAGGCCTCGAACTTGTTATCCCGGGCGTCGATATCGACCTTGGGCCACCCGCTGTCGACGACACGGCGGATCAAGGCCTCGTCGTTGAGGTGGGCGATGACGTCCATGGCGATAGCGCGGACCGAGTCATGGTCGCCGACCGCGAGATCGCCGACGATCTCCCGAGCCCGCGCGGTCAACGTCGACCCTGAACTCCGGGCGATGACGAGCGCGGCTAGCTGCCGATTGCTGTCGTTCGATGTCAGCGCGTTCTCCAGGGCCGCCTCAAGCTTTTCAGGGGAGGCGGGCCGAACCACCTCGGCCAACTTGATCAGAGGCGGTCCGTGCGGGGGCAGGGCGGTCAGGGCGTCGATCTGGGCGTCGCCGTCAAAATGGGGCAGGCCAATCTGCAGCGAATACTGGGCGCTTACCCAGTTCTCGCGGGACTGGGCGTCCTCGGGGTCCCGCGGCGAGCTCAGGTCGGCCGCCATCTTCAGGAACCGGGCCGCGGTCTCCGCATCCAGCGCCGCGCTGTCCGCCTCCAGCCCGGTGATCCCGAGCCGCTGCATCTTGGTCGACCCGTCGAGCACTGCATTGGCGTACTCCCGCAGCTTGGCGACGGCGACCCCGGGCATGAAGCGCGCGAGACCCGGGCGAGCGTCCCTGAAGAAGTGGTCCTCGCTGCCCATCGATCGGCTCTTGGTCAGCTCCGCGACATCCAAGTCCGCATAGCCGACCGCGGTTTCGGCGATGTTGTCCGGCTGCGTCGCATCGGGATCGCAGGGATCGGAGGCGCAGTATTTCTCGACAAGTCGCCATCCGGGGAAGTGCGTTCGGTCAGCCGTCAGTTCTTCGACCAAGGCCTTGGCCTGCTCAGCATCCGCTTCCCGGCTGAGCGCCCGAAGCAGCTGCACGCGCGCCCAGCGCGCGGTGGAGGACGCCGCAGGGTCAACGAGGACGTCAGACGCCGCGATCATCTCTCCCTCGGCGTCAAGCCAGTCGATCCGATTGAATCGCACCAGGGCCAGGAACTGGTCGTGGGGATCGTTGTAGCTCGAGTTCAGCACCATGGAGTAGGCGCAGGCCACAAGGGCTTCGGCGAACGGTGCCAGCGCGCGTCCTGCGATGAGTTCCAACGCCTCGCGCTGCAGCTCGGACGGGTCGCCGTCGATCCGGCGCATCTTCTGCTCAAGGAACGTCTTTTCCGCGGGGGACAGGCCCTTGAGCCGCTTCTTCAGCTTCTTCGTCTGCGCGACCAACTTCTTGGCGTAGACCTCGGCCCCCTCATGTTTGGCCGAGAACATCAGGCCGACTTCGGGCGCGAGGCTGTAGGACCGCAGCCAGTCGATCGCATATCGCGCGATGACGTCCCAGCACCGTTCCACGGTGCGAACATCGCGGAGGGCCCCGGACAACCAGTCGGCGTTTGCGATATGGCGCGACGTCGTGACGGCGTCCTGAAGTGCCAAGAGCGCCGCCTCCGGTGCGTTCCGCACGACGGTCCGGAAGGGGTCGTAGAGCTCGCCGCCGATATTCTGGAGGGTCAGGAAGCCGACCATGAGCGCCGACCGGATCGCGTTCGGACAAGTTTCATCCACGCTCGCCGCCATTGCGGCGGCCAGAACGGCGTCTGCGGTCTTGTCCAGCGCCGCGACAGGCTCCAGCACCCGCTCCAGCTCCTCCGCCACATCCCGCCCGTTTCTGTCGGCGCCGCGCAGCGCGCTGAGGAGCGCCAGACCGAGCGCCAGCGTCAGGCCGGTGTCCGAAAGGCTGTACAGGCCCGCCTCGCCCTCGACCGGCTTGAAGAAGTGTTCGGTCGTCACCGCCATGAGATCGGGGGTGAGGATGTAGGGCGCCGCCGGCCCGGCCATCTGATCGAAGATCAGCCGATCTTCGGTGCGCTGGCTCTTCACGCGTTCGAGGATTTCCTTCGCGTGTAACGACAGCCGTCGGGCGAACTGCTCGGCCGTCTCCGGCGTCTCGCCGTCGCGGGCCCCTGTGCGGATATGTTCGAAAAGCAGCCGCTCGACGCTGAGCTCGGTGAAGTTCTGGATCTGGGCGTTGTCTAGAAGTTCGAACGCGATCGCGAGGATCCGGGGATTGCGGAGCCGGGCGTGGACGTCGGGCGCAACTTTGGCCGGATCAATCCCCTTTTCCTTCAGGATCTCGTCCAGCTCCGCCTTGGCCCACTCAGGGACGTCGATCATCTTGATGTCGGTGTTCAGGCTGCGCCTCAGCCGTTCGTCGAAGAAGGTTCGGCGCACGGTGATCACGAGCGCGCCGCCCATGTCGGCGATTTGCGCGGCCGCATCGTCGAGCCAGCGCGGCCATTCAAAGCGGGGCTGTTGGTTTAGACCGTCGACACAGACGAGGAATCGAGGCCCATCTTCGCTCGGCGCGTCTTTCCAACGCTTCAATCGCGTCTTCCAGCGATTGCGGGTCAGATCCGTGTCGTCGTCGCCGGTCTGCTCCAGGATCTTGCTGATCAGGAAATAGCTGAACTCGCCGTAGGCGGCCGCTGTGCGCATATCGCCGGCTGACACGAAGACCGCCAGAGGCCGCGGCGTCATCTGCAGCCAGCTGTCGGCCACCAGCCAGGTTTTGCCCTGGCCTTCGCCGCCGACGACGGCAAGCACGCGTCTGCTCGGCGACGCCAGGAGTTCGCTCTTCAGCGAGGCCGTCAGACTGTTACGCGGCCGGTGCGCCATGGCCGCGTCCGCCTTGGGCGAAACCGCCTGGCCGAAGGCCGCGCGGGCCCGCGCCCGGTCCGAGAACCTGTCGTCCAACCAGGTCTGGTTGGCCACGACAGCGTTGGCCATGCCCATCGACGCCGCATGCAAGTTGGCCTTGAAGGCGGCGATCGGCGCCTCGAACGCGTCGGACTTGGCCAGGACCTTCAACGCCGCACGCGCCTTCTTCGCCATCCCGGCTTCGGCGAGATGGCTAGTCAGAAAGACGCCCGCCTCCTTGGCGGCTGCCGCGCAGGCGACCGCGAGCGGCGGTGCCGAGGATGTCTCCGGCCAGTCGAGGACCTCAACGGCAATGCCGTTCTTCCTGGCCGCCCCCTCCATGGGGTCGAGGAGTTGAGTGCTGACCTCTACGGTTGCCCCCAAAAACCAGACGTCCGGCGGCGTCGATGCATCGATCAACCGGGTGATCTTCGTGAGTACCTCATTGTCAGGGAGTTTGCCGGTGTAGAGCTTGGCTTCAAATGCGATCTGACCGTCGCGAGCTAACGTTGCGCCGTCCTTCCCGTTCTGCAGCCCGGACTTGGCCAAGCGGAACGGGCGCCCGGACGCCGCTGACAGCACCTTCGCCAGAAGGCCCTCGAACCCTTTCGCACCCGCCGGCTTTAGTGCGAGCAGAGCGGCCATCAGATCGGCGAGCGCCTTGATGTGGGCGGATGGCTTGGCCATGCGGCGTTCCTCAATCGCTTGGAGACCTGGTCGCGGTCTCCCTTTGCAGCCGGGCGTGGAGCGACCAGCATGCTAGGCCTTCCTGTGCCCATAGCGCGACCAACTTATCATGCAGATCTGCCGCCACTTACGTCAGCGGCACCTTATGGTTCGAACCAGTCCACTCAGGCTCGTCTGAAATCATCCAGCTCACAGGTGGAATTGAATTCGGGCCAAAGTCATTCCGGTCAACTCGGACCGTGCGGTAACCAGCAGAAGCTTTGATCGCTCTCGTCACCTTGGGGGTAACGGAAAAGTTTGACTCAAGGCGGCATTGGGAAGGTCCGCTTGTCGCTCGCGCCTGCACCCAGACTATCGCCCTAACTCATTACGGGCAGGCGGCACCTTCTCTTGCGTCCGAAAATACTCGACACACAAGATGTAGACGACTAGAACGAATCACAGGATGATGGTGATCTGGGCTAAAAGCCCTTTTGGTTACGGGGCGACTCGGCCTATGCCATGGGCGTAGGCGAGGCCTCGAGCCCCCGTTCGCGGGGTGATTGATCGCCAACATCGATGATGTGGTCAGTCAGCTTTGCTGGCTTGTCACAGCAACGGTCGATCCCCACATGGATCAGCTCGGCCGTTTTGTGAGCGTATGTTGAGTTGCGTATGGCGGGAAGAGAGCGGCCCGAACTTTGCCGGAACGGTAAGCCGCCCTCTCCCCTTTTTCCCGACTCGCAAGGGCCGGTGACCGACCTTTATCGGGGGGACCGTTAAGAAACAACGGAGCCGCCTGATATTCTTCGGCACGGCAGGCGCGGGTTTCTCACCCGTTGGAGCCTTTATGCCCAAGCTTACCTTCTTCCCGCTGAACAACGCGGACTGCTGCCTGCTCGATCTGGCCGGCGGCGAAAAGATCATCTTCGACTACGCCCACCAGAAGGACGCAAACGATCCGAACGATCTGCGGATCGACCTGGAGAAGGCAATCCGCGATGACCTGAACGCCGCCCGGCGCAAGGATGTCGACGTTTTCTGCATCACCCACCTGGACAAGGATCATATCTGCCGGTCCAGCGAGATTTTCTGGCTGGAGCACGCGACCTGCTACCAGGGCGACGACCGCTTCAAGATTAAGGAGCTGTGGGTTCCGGCCTGCGTGATCCTCGAAGACGGCCTCGTCGATGAGTCCCGCATCTGGCGACAGGAGGCACGTCACCGCCTGCGCGAAGGCAAGGGCATCCGGGTGTTTTCGCGCCCCGAGGTGCTGCGCAAGTGGCTCGAATCTCAGGGCCTCGACTTCGACTCCCGCAAGCATCTGTTCGTCGATGCCGGAACCCTCGTGCCGACCTACAACCTGGGCGCTCACGGCGTGGAGTTCTTTGCCCACTCGCCCTTCGCCAGTCGCCTCGACAACGGCGAGCTGATGGACCGCAACACGGACGGCATCTTCGTGCAGGCCACGTTCGAGGTGCTTGGCAAAAAGACGCGGCTGATGCTCGGGGCCGACGCCGACTACGAGGTGCTGAGCGCCATCGTCGACATCACGAACTATCACGGCCGCCCGGAGCGGCTGGAGTGGGACGTGTTCAAACTGCCCCATCACTGCTCGTACCTGTCGCTCGGGCCCGAGAAAGGCCGGGAGGAGACGACGCCGGTGGACCAGGTGAAGGAGCTCTACGAGATCCACGGCCAGCGGCGCGGCATCATCGTCTCGACGAGCAAGCCGATCCCGCAGACCGGCAGCGACACCCAGCCGCCCCATCGCCAAGCGGCGAACTACTATCGCCGCATCACCGGGTTCAACGGCCTGGGCGGCGACTTCAAGGTGACGATGGAGCATCCGCGAGCATCTGCGCCGAAGCCGCTGGTAGTCGAGATCGATCACACCAAGGCGCGCATCGTCGCGGCGGTCTCCGCCGGTGCCGGAGCCATGACCGGCGCCGCAGCCCCGCGCGCCGGACATCGTCCGATCTTTCGTCTGGTTTGAGTCGGAGGGTGGGCGATCCGACGACAGCGATGCTGGAGACGTGGTGCGGTCCCGTCATCGAACCGGAAGCGGCCACGGCGAGGAAGGCCGCGAACTCGCGTGCCTTCCTCGCCGTG
>NZ_JAVHLH010000106.1:0-6991 GCF_031082345.1 Brevundimonas sp.
CGTCGGAGGCGTCGGCGTCGCGCCGGAAGCTCAGGTCGAGGGCGGCGTCGGTGAGGATCAGCGCCCCGGCGCTGACACGGCCGAAGGCGGCTTTCAGGTCGGCCGTGGGCCGCGCCAGCGTGCCGCCGACCGTTCCGTCGCCCGTCATGGCGCCGTCGATCTCGACCGGGCCGACGCCGAACGGACCGCGCGCGTTCCAGTTCATCGCCAGACGCAGGCGGCCATCGCCCTCGATGAAGCCCCGCGCCGCCGCATTGCCGTGGGCGCCGGTCAGTCGGGCGGAGTCGACGACCACGCGCGCGTCATTGAGCGCGCCGACCAGCTGCAGTCGGGGCGACGGCCCCAGCAGGCGGTCCAGCTCGCCGACGCCGAGGGCGAAGCCGCGCCCGCGCCCGTCGAAGGTGATCTGCCACGGCGTGCCCGCTCGCGGCATCGAGGCGGCGATCGTGCCGCCGAAGGCGCCTTCGGCGCCGTCGCGTAGGCGGGAGGCGTCGGTGACCTCGGCCCGGCCGCGGAAGCCGAGACCGCCCAGCAGGTTGCGTCCGCCCGTGCCTGTGACCTTGAGGGCCCGGCCGGCGGCGTCCAGCCGTTCAAGCAGGATCGAACCGTCCGCCAGGCGCGCGGCCTCGAACTGGACCCGCGGGGTCGCGCCCAGCAGCCCGCCGACCATCCCGGCCGTCGAACCGCCCGCCACGCGGACGTCGCCGTCGATATCGTACCGGCCGTTGCGGGCCTGGATGTTGACCGGCCCGCGAACGCGTTGCGCCTGGTAGCTGGACAGTTCGGCGTCCCGCACGTCGATCGAGCCGTCGAGGCTCCAGGCGGCGGCGTCGCCCCGGAACAGGGCCGACCAGGTCGCGGCCCCGCCGAACGGCCGCCCGGCCAGCCGGGTCAGGGACGGAGTCGAGACATTCACGCGGATGCCGCGCGGCGCGCTGCGGTCGCTGACGCGGACCAGGCCGCTGGCGCGGGAGGTCAGGTTTTCGGAGACCAGCCGCCAACCGACGCCCTGCAGGCCGTCGTCATTGCGGTCCGGGGCCATGGCGAGGGCGAATTTGGCGGTGCGGCCGATCCGGCGCGCGAACGGTTCCAGCAGGTCCGAACCGGAGAAGTCGACGAAGCCGGCGATGTTGGCCTGATCAGGTCCGTAGGCGCCCTTGATGGTCAGCGGGGTGAAGTCGCCGGTCCGCACCATGGCGTCCACCACCTCGCCGTTGACGATCGCGGTCGCCACAAAGGGCTCGTCCGGAGAATAGCCGAGGGCGCCGGCGATCGGGCCGCCGCGGGCCTCCCGGGCGCGCAGGTTCACGCGCATGTCGGCGATGTCGTCGCTGATCCCCGCCGTCAGGCGCAGGAAGTCGCCGGGCCGGCTGTTGCTGTCGGCGTTGACGACGATCCGCTTCAGTCCCTTGCGCGGGACCTGGGCCTCGCCCGCCAGCTTCCAGCGGCCGTACTCCTTGCTGAAGCCCTCCAGAAGTTCGACGTCGGCCGAGAAGCGATCGATGTCGATCGACAACGGCTGCGGGCCCGGCGGTTCGGTCGACGGCTCGACCAGCGGGCGGCGGATCAGACGGACGACCTCGGCCTCGATCTCGGTGGCGTGAAACCGGCGCAGGACCAGCGGCCACCAGTTCCAGTCGACCCGAACCTTGCGAGCCTCCAGCCACACCCCGTCGGCGTCGGTCACCGTCACCCGGTCGATGGTGAAGTCGTCGAACAGGTCGCCGCGAACGCCCTCGACGTTGATGCGGCCGTAGCGGCCGACCTTCTTGCCCGCCACGAAGGTGGTCACCAGATCCCGTCCGGAATCCGACAGCAGATACATCCGCCCGCCGACCGCGGTCACCAGCAGCAGGGCGGCCAGGATCGCCGCCGCCATGCCGCCGAAGAAGGCCAGGGCCTGCAGCCGCGTGCGCTTCTTCCGGGCCTTCACCGCCGGCGTCTCAGGCGCTTCCGATGGCGGAGTCGCGTCGGTCAAAACGCCTGTCCGATGCTGACATAGACCTGGAAGTCGGCGTCGCCCTCGCGCTTGTCCAGCGGGAAGGCGATATCCGCCCGGATCGGGCCGAACGGCAGCTTGTAGCGCAGTCCGAAACCGGCGCCGTAGCGCAGGTTGCTGAAGTCAGGGACCTGATCGAACCCGATCGCGCCCGCGTCGACAAAGACCACGCCCTGGAAATTCCGCAGCACGTCGCGTCGCACCTCGGCCGCGACTTCGAACAGGCTCAGGCCGCCGCGGGGCGTGTTGTCGGGCAGGCGAGGGGCGACGCCCTGATATTCGTAGCCGCGCACGGATCCGCCGCCGCCGGAGTAGAACAGGCGATCGGAGGGGACGGTCAGTTCGTCGCCGCCGAGGATCGATCCGAGCCGCACGCGGCCGGCCAGAACCGTCTTCGCATTGTCCTGGATCGGCAGATAGGCCGTCGCCTGCGCCTCGGCCCGCAGGAACACCGTGGTGTCCTCGCCCGTCACGGCTGTGGGTTGGGCCGAGGTGGTCAATCGCCAGCCCGTGGTCGGATCCAGCGGGTCGTTGGAATAGTCAAGATAGGCGCTGCCGCGGCCCGTCAGGATGAACAGGTCGCGCTTGAGCTCGATCGGCGCCCCCGTGACCGGATCAAAGCGCTTCTCGTCATACTGGCCCGCGTCCAGGCCGACGCCGTAGCTGAACCACGAGGTCTTGCCGATCCGCTGCTGCAGGTCTGCGGCGACGGCGGCGGCGGTCCTGCGATAGGCGTCCGTGTCCTCGTTCAGCACCGCCGCCGACAGTCTCAGCGTCCGTCCGGGCCGCCGCCAGTGGGGCAGGCGGAAGTCGACGCCCAGCCGGCTGTCGACGTCCGCCGCGCGCGCCTGCCAGATCAGGGTGTCGGCGCGCCCGAACCGGTTGTGCCAGGTCCAGATCAGGTCGACGCCGGACCCCTCCGCCGTCGAGAAGGTCGCGCCGGCCTCGAGAATCCGCCGGGGGCGATCGGTCAGCGTCACCACAATCGGGCGGTTGCCGTCCGGCAGGGTCTGGTCCGTTGGCGCAAGGGCGACCCCGACGCCGTCATAGACCCCTGTCTCCAGCAGCCGGCGCTCCAGTTCGGCCACGTCTTCCGGGTCGTAGACCTCGCCCGCGCTCCATGGGGCCAGACCCGCGACCCAATTCGGATTGGTCGGGCCGCGCGTCTCCAGCCGAACGCCGTCGAGGCGGACCAGCGGGCCGGCGTTGATGTTGTAGGTCGGCTCGACTGTCAGGGTGGCGTGGTCGACCACGACGCGCCGCGGCTCGGCGCGGGCGTCGGCATGACCGCGACGGTTGAGCCCGGCGACGATCCGTCCTTCCCCGGAGATCACATCGACGGCGCGGCCCGGTTCCCCCGCCTCCAGGGCCAGATCGCCGAGAACCTGTTCCTGCAAGGCCGGGGCCGGCGGCGGTTCGATCCAGTTGACGATCGGATCGGTCAGGGCGAAGCGCGGGCCGGGCGTCACGTCGATGATGGCGATCGGCGTTTCCTCGCCCTCGACCACGTCGTCGAGGACCGGCTGATAATAGCCCTCGGAACGCAGAAGGGCCTCGGCCGCCTCGAGCGCGCCCCGGGCGCGCCGGCGGGCCTCGAACCGGTTGGACGGGGGACCGTCGACCTCGCCGATGGCGCGCTGCAGCTGCTGGCGCAGCGCGGCATCCATCTCGCCGCGCACCTCCGCCCGAGGGTCAGCCGCGGCAGCCGAAGCCAGAAGCGCGAATCCCGCCACGCTGGAAAGAAACAGGGCGGGCCTCAACGTCAATCTGGAACCTTCATAAGCGGGCGGGCGCCCTGTGAATGTCGGGCGGGCGGGGGTCGCATCCGCCGGCGGTGCAAATGGGGCGCCGCCCTGCTGTCAGGTCAGTAGAACAGGGTCTCGCTGTCCGGCTGGACCGATTCTTCCGACGTGCGCTTTTCCGTCGGCGATCGGCTGTTGTCGGGGGGCGTATCGGTGGCGCTGGGGGCGGCGACCGGCGCCTGGACTTCCTCGATGCTGGGCGCGACCGGCTCTTCGATCGGCGCATCCATGACTTCGGGCTCGGCGGGACGCGGATCATCGCACGCCGTCACGGCGAATGCGCTGGCGATAGCGACAAGGGCGAAAAGGCGTTTCATGAGTCAGCTCCCCGGATCGGCGTTCCAACGCGCGGCGGTATTGACTGTTCCATAGACAAGATCGCGCGTCCGGTCATCACACGCGGCAACCAATCCTTTTCCAATTCGCGCGAAGGTGGCGAACTGGAGGGCCTTCAATGACGGCGACCGCCTACGCCATGGTTTCGCAGGTGCGATGCCGCGAACTGCTGACGCGTCTCGCCCTGGCCGCGTTCATCGGCGCGACGGCCTGGTTCATGGTCCCGGGCGTCTGGCCCGCCGTCTGGTTCGGCGCCGTCCTGGCCACCCAGGGACTGGACTGGCTGGTGTTCCGCCGGTTCCGGGTCAACCCGTCCTGGGAGCCGGATCGGGCCTATGTGATCCTGTGCAGCATGACCACGGTGCTGGGCGTCGTCGTCTACGCCGGCATCACCGCCTACCTGTGGTTCCGGGGCGGCGACGTGGGGCGCATCTTCGCCATGGTCCAGTGCGCCGGGGGGCTGCTGCACGTCAGCCTGCACATGCACCCCGTGCGTCCGATCCTGATTTCGGCGGTCGCCTCCCACGCCACCTATTTCCTCGGCCTCCCGATCTTCGGCGCGGTGGCCACCCGCAACTGGTCCGAGTTGCTGATCGCCATCGGATGCCTGCTTTACCTGAGCCATCTGGTCGTCGCCGTACGCCAGAGTTCGGTGACCACGACGGCGCTCAAATCGGCCAGGGACGCCGAGCAACGCGCCCGTCAGAAGGCCGAGGTGGCCAGCGCCGCCAAGTCCGACTTCCTCGCCGTGGTCAGCCACGAGATCCGCACGCCGATGAACGCGGTGATTTCGGCCGCCAACCTGCTTCGGCGCACCCGGCTCGACACCCGCCAGCGCGAGCACGTCTCCATGCTGATCGACGCGGGCGATGTGTTGATGGGCCTGCTCAACGACGTGCTCGACTTTTCCAAGATCGAGGCCGGCAAGATGGAGCTGGAGAGCGCCGACATGATCGTGCGCGAGCGGTTGGCGACCCTGGGCCGGCTGTGGGAGCCGCGCGCCATGGCCAACGGCGTCCGGCTGACGCTGCGAATCGCGCCCGAAGTTCCGGAAGCGGTCCGCACGGACCCCCTCCGCTTCCAGCAGATCCTGTTCAACCTGCTCTCCAATGCGGTGAAGTTCACCGAGGACGGGGAGATCGTCGTCGCGGTCGACTGGGACGGCGCCCGCTTGTCGGTCGCGGTGTCCGACACCGGCTGTGGCATTCCCCCGGACCGGCTGGCGCAGGTCTTCAACAGTTTCGAACAGGCCGACGTCGGCACGACCCGACGCCATGGCGGCACGGGACTCGGGCTCTCGATCAGCCGCAAGCTGGCCGAGATCATGGGCGGAACCCTGACGCTCGCCAGCGTCGAGGGGCAGGGCTCGACCTTCACCCTGTCGCTGCCGGTGGAGGCGGTCGAGGGCGCCGCGGCGCGGCCGCAGCGTCAGGTCGAGACCTCGGACACGCTCCGGGGCCGGTCCATCCTCGCCGCCGACGATCACGAGGTGAACCGGCGCATCCTGACCCTGCTGCTGGAGCCCCACGGCTGCCGTCTGACCCTCGTGGAGAATGGCGCCGAGGCCCTGGACGCCGCGTCGAACGAGCCGTTCGACGCCATTCTGATGGATATGCAGATGCCGGTCATGGACGGGCTGGAAGCCACGCGCCGCATTCGCCAGGGGAAGGTCAACGGAGGCACGCCGGTCATCGCCCTGACCGCCAATGCGCTCGACGCCCACCGCGCGGCCTGGGACGCGGCGGGCGTTCACGCCTTTCTGACCAAGCCGATCGACCCGGTCATGCTGGCGGGAACCCTCGCCGAAGCCTGCGCCGCCGAGCGTCGGGAACCGGTCGACAGCGCCGTCGCCTGAGGGCGCGGCGTCAACGCCAGAGGGCGACCGCCTCGTCGAGGGACAGGGCCGGCGGCTGCGGCGCCGGTCGGGGGGGCTCGCCGTCAAATCGCGGCGCAGGGGCGGGCTGGACCCCGTCTCCGACCGCGAAGGTCCCGCGCGCGACATTGTGGGGATGGTGCGGCGCTTCGGACAGGGTCAGCACGGGCGTGACGCAGGCGTCTGTCTGGCTGAACCGGGCGGCCCAGTCGTCGCGGTCTCCCGTGGCGAACACGGCGGCGAAACGGGCGTGCAGGCCGCTCCAGCCCGTCAGATCGAACTGCGGCGCGTCTTCCGCCGGGATATCCAGCCCCTTCAGCAGGGCCGCATAGAACTGCGGCTCCAGCGCGCCCACGGCCACGAACCGGCCGTCGCGGCAGGCGTAGCAGCGATAGAAGGGGGCTCCGCCGTCCAGCAGGTTGCCGCCCCGGGCCTCGCTCCACAGCCCGCGCGCCGCCAGCGCGTGGAACAGGCTGGTCAGCAGCGCCGATCCGTCGGTCATGGCGGCGTCCACCACCCGGCCGCGTCCGGTGCTCTTCGCCTCCAGCAGGGCGGCCAGCACGCCGGTGACCAGCAGCATGGCCCCGCCGCCGTAATCGCCGACGACGTTCAGCGGCGGTCGCGGCGGCCGGTCGGGCTCGCCCATCATCGACAGGGCCCCCGACAGGGCGATGTAGTTCAGGTCGTGACCGACATCGTGCGCCATCGGCCCGGTCTGACCCCAGCCGGTGATGCGGCCGAACACCAGCCGGGGATTGCGCGCCGCGCAGACGTCTGGACCGAGCCCCAGCCGCTCCATCACCCCGGGCCGAAATCCCTCGATCACGGCGTCGGCCGTGGCGATCAGGTCCTGCACCCGGGCCAGGTCGGCCGGGTCCTTCAGGTCGACGGCGACGGCGGCGCGCCCCCGGTGCAACACCGCGCCGCCGACGTCGGTGAATACCGGCGCGCCGGCCGAGGCGCTGCGGGTCAGGCGCAGCA
>NZ_JAVHLH010000106.1:7001-8981 GCF_031082345.1 Brevundimonas sp.
TGCGCCTGACCCGCAGCGCCTCGGCGCCCAGATCAGCCAGAACCATGCCAGCGAAGGTCACGGGGCCGAGGCCGTCGAACTCGAGGATGCGCAGGCCGGACAAGGGTTTCATCACTTTCCCCTAGCCTTCAGGGCGTCGACCGTCGAGGCAGGCCTTGACCCGGCCGCCGCTTTGCAACAGAAGGCGCGTCGCCGGTCCTTCACGACCGGCGCGGTATGCGCCCTTAGCTCAGTTGGTTAGAGCATCTGACTTTTAATCAGAGGGTCCTCGGTTCGAGCCCGAGAGGGCGTACCACCCCCCTTTCCCGACGACGCGCCCTTCCGGTTCAGGCGGGAGCGTGGTTCAAGACGCGATGCGCGCGCTCATTCTCATCGCCCTGGCGGCCCTCCCGCTGGCCGGCTGCGGCTCGGTCGCCGATTTCGGCGCGGGGGTCGGGGCCGCCGCGACCGCGCCGCTGGACGATTTCAACCTTCGCCGCGAACACATCCCGACCGTGCTGTTGCAGGCCGAGGCCAACCCCTATGACCTGCGCAACCTGACCCAATGCTCGACCATCGGGGCCGAGATCACCCGCCTGAACGAGGCGCTGGGGCCCGACACGGACGAGCCGCCGGCGCCGGACGGTTCGACCCTGGGCGAACGGGCGGGCGACGCCGCCTCGAGCGCCGCCCTCGACGCCATCCGCGACACCGCCACCGACTTCATCCCGGGGCGCAGCTGGATTCGCCGCCTGTCGGGGGCGGAACAGCACAGTCGCCATGTACAGGCCGCGATCCAGGCCGGGCGGATGCGCCGGGCCTTCCTGAAGGGGGTCGGCATGAACCGGAACTGCGCCCCGCCGGCTGCCCCGAGCTGGTTCCGGCCGCGCGGCGGCAGCCAGCGCTAGCCGCCGTTGGGGACCTGCCGGGCGTGGAAGTCGCGACGGAAGGCCTCGAACCGGCCCTGGGCGATCGCCGCCCGCATAGCCGCCGTCAGGGCCTGGAAATAGGCGATGTTGTGCCAGCTCAGCAGCACCTTGCCGAGGATCTCGTCGGCCCGGATCAGGTGATGCAGATAGGCCTTTGAATAGTCGGTCGAGGCGGGGCAGGGGACGTCGACGTCCAGCGGGTCCTGATCCTCGGCGAAGCGGGCGTTCTTCAGATTGATCGGGCCGGTCCACGTCCACGCCTGGCCGTGGCGCCCGGCGCGGGTGGGCAGGACGCAGTCGAACATGTCGACCCCGCGCCAGACCGCCTCGACCAGATCGGCCGGCTTGCCGACGCCCATCAGATAGCGTGGCCGGTCGGCGGGCAGCATTTCGGGGGCGTAGTCCAGAACCTCGCACATGGCCTGATGGCCCTCGCCGACGGCCAGGCCGCCGATGGCGTAGCCGTCGAAGCCGGTCTCTTGCAGCCGGTCCGAGGACTCGCGGCGCAGGGTCTCGAACGTCGAACCCTGCTGGATGCCGAACAGGGCCTGCGTCTCGCGGGTCCCGAAGGCGGCCTTGGAGCGCGCGCCCCAGCGGGCCGACAGCTCCATGGCCGCGCGGGCGGCGGGCTCCTCGGCCGGCCAGCTGACGCATTGGTCCAGCTGCATCGAGATGTCGGCGCCGATGCGGTCGGCCTGGATCTCGATCGAGCGCTCGGGCGTCAGCACATGTTTCGAGCCGTCGATGTGGCTGGCGAAGGTGACGGCCTCCTCCTTCACCTTCGAAATGCCCGCCAGCGACATGACCTGGAAGCCGCCGCTGTCGGTCAGGATCGGTTTGTTCCAGCCCATGAATTTGTGCAGCCCGCCCAGCCGCTCCATCCGCTCGGGACCGGGCCGCAGCATCAGGTGGTAGGTGTTGCCCAGCAGGATGTCGGCGCCGGTCTGAACGACCTGATCCACCGTCATGGCCTTGACCGTGGCGGCGGTGCCGACCGGCATGAAGGCCGCGCCCGCACCGGCGTGCTCCGCACCCCGCGCGGGGACATCCGCACGCCCGCCTTCATGCCGGT
>NZ_JAVHLH010000107.1 GCF_031082345.1 Brevundimonas sp.
CTACATCCTGCGTCTGCTCGACGAAGGCCCCGTCGTCGGCGAGGTGGAGCCCTCGCCCGAAGGCCTGCGCGCGCCCGGCACGCCGCTCGCGGCCGCCCCCGACGAAACGCCGGGAGATCCGAAATGAGCCTCGACCTTCCCCTCATCTGGGCCGGGCTGATCGCCGTCGCCGTGCTGCTCTATGTGCTGCTGGACGGCTTCGACCTCGGCGTCGGCATCCTGTTTCCGTTCTCGCGTTCGCAGGAGGACCGGGACGTGATGATGAACACCGTCGCCCCCGTCTGGGACGGCAACGAGACCTGGCTGGTGCTCGGCGGCGGCGGCCTGCTGGCGGCCTTCCCCCTGGCCTATTCGATCGTGATGCCGGCCTTCTACCTGCCGGTGATCCTGATGCTGGCGGGGCTGATCCTGCGCGGCGTGGCCTTCGAGTTCCGCTTCCGGGGCCAGCGCCGCGGCCGGCCCTTCTGGACCGCCATGTTCGCCTTCGGCTCGATCCTCGCCGCCTTCGCTCAGGGCCTGATCCTCGGCGGCTTCATCCAGGGGGTCGAGGTCGTCGACGACCGCTTCGCCGGCGGGACCTTCGACTGGTTCACCCCCTACACCCTGTTGGTCGCGGCGGGGCTGGTGTGCGGTTACGCCCTGCTCGGCGCGGCCTGGCTGATGTGGAAGACGACCGACGCCCTGCACGGCGACGCCCGCCGCTGGGCGGTGATCTCGGGCGTCCTGACGGCCCTGTTCCTGCTCGCCGTCAGCCTGTCGACCCTGGTGGTGCACCCGCTCGTCGCCGAGCGCTGGGGCTGGACCGGGTCGGGGCTGGACCTCGGCCACTTCCTGCCGCTCAGCGTCATCCCGCTGCTGGGCCTGGCCGGACTGGCCACGGTGGCCGTCGGCGTCGCGCGCGGCTCGCACGCCTGGCCCTTCCTCGGCGCGGTGCTGGTGTTCCTGTCCGGATACGTGGGGCTGGCCGTCGGCTTCTTCCCCTATGTCGTGCCCTATGCGGTGGACTTCCGGGCCGGGGCCGCGCCCGACAACGCGCTGGGCCTGATGCTGGTCGGCACGGCGGCGATCCTGCCGCTGATCCTCGCCTATACCGGCTGGGTCTACTGGGTGTTCCGCGGCAAGGTCACGCCGGAGTCCGGCTATCATTAGAATCGAACCGCCCCCGGAACCGGGCGAGACCTCCGGGCCCCTGTGGAAGCGGCTGGCGTGGTTCGTGGGCCTCGCCGTCGCCGCCTCGGCCGTGACCGCCGCGGTCGCCTATGCGCTCAGGGCCTTGCCGTTCATGGGCTGAGGCGCGACAGTCCGCCCCATGATCACCGCCGCATCCGCCGCCGCCCTGCTGCTCGCCACGGCCCCGCAGGCCGTGCCCCAGAGCCCTCCGCAGACTCCGCCGCCCGGCGCCGACATCACCAGCAGCCTCAACAGCGGCCCCCCGCGCCCCGCGGACTATCTCGCGCCCGAGCCCGTCGCCGAGCCCGAGACTCCTCCGGCGGAGGCGACCCCGCCCGCTCCGGCGCCCGCCCGAACCGTCACCCCGCCCCCGGCGGCGGGCGCAGACGCCGCCGGCCGCCCCGCCCCCGCGGTCCGACAGCGAGCGGTTCACGATTCCAGAACCGTTCCAGGCGCCGGCGGACCTGCAGCCGTCGCGCGTTGTCCCCATCCCCGTTGAGCCTTCGCCGCGTCCGCGCACGGCTCCCATCACGCCTCCGGGGAGCGCCATCCCCGTCCCGGCGACCACGGAACCACCCGCCAGTGTCCCGCTCGAAAGCCTCCGGCCGCCCGAGTCCGCGCCCGCCGTCGAGACTCCCCCGCCGCCGACCGCCCCCGCCGTCACCGTGCTGGACGCCGCCGCCCGCGCCGCCCTGCCGTTCTCGGTCGAGCTGCCGGCCGGGTTCGAACTGGTCACCGGCCGCCCCGGCCCGGACTTCAGGATCTACACCATCCGCCGCGGCGACCGCTCCTTCGCCATGATCTACGCCGGCCCCGCGTCGCAGTTTCCGATCTACAGCGGCGAGATGGTCGAGGCCGGCGGCCGGGCTTCCGTGGTCGCAACCGAGGACGGCGCGCGCCACGCCCGCGAACACCTGTTCCAGCGCGAGGGCGCAACCCCGCGCGAAATCCACGTCTGGACCATGAGCCTCGAGGGCGCCGATCGCGCCCTGGCCGAGCGCATCGCCCAGTCGGTCGACGTACGCTAGACGCGGCGAACGGCGCTGTCGGGGGCGCCGAGGCGCACCCCGCGCTTGCCCGCGAACACCAGCACTTCCTGCCCCGCCGCCGCCCAGCGCCGCAGCGTCGCCTGATAGGGCTCGCGTCGCCAGTCATGCGGCCGCGCCGGGTCGGACTCGACGATCAGCCGCGCCCCGCCCTGTTCGCTGTGCAGAACGAACCCCGCCACGGTCGGCTTCCACTCCGGCCCCAGGGCGTCGGTCAGCAGCCACAGGCAGTTGAACACCCGGCAGTCGCCGGGCCGCGTCTCATAGACCGCGCAGCCGCCCGCCTTCGAGAAATGACCGCACCATTTGCCCGCGGGCTTCGCCAGCGCCGTCACCCCCATCAGCTTGCAGCACAGGCCGCAGTCGCCGCAGGTCTTTTCGGGCGGGCTCAGGTCTCCGACCAAACCGCCAGCTCATTGCCCGCCGGGTCGCGAAAGTGGAACCGCCGCCCGCCGGGGAAGGCGAAGATCGGCCGGACGATCGCCCCGCCCGCCGCCTCGACCCTGGCCTGCATGGCCTCCAGGTCGCGGGCGAACAGCACCGGCAGGGGCGTCCGCACCCCGTCCGCCTGGGCGTCGAACCCGCCGTCCAGTCCCTCGTTGAACGAGGCGTATTCCGGTCCGTAGTCGATGAATTTCCAGCCGAAGGCCTCGCCATAGAAGGCCTTGGTCGCGGGCAGGTCGCCGCCCGGCAGTTCGAGATAGTCCAGCTTGCCGTCTTCATGCATGGCAGGTGCTCCTGTCGATCGCCACCGACCCTTCGGGCTTGCCACGCCGCCCCGCCCTGCGCAATCTGCGAACGATTCGCAAATAACGGAGGCGGGGATGATCGTGCAGCTCACCGGAAGCGCGGCCCTGGCGCGCCTCATGCACGGGGATCGGCGGGCCTCAGAGCACCTCGCGCCGGCTCAGGTGGATCAGGGCGGCGGCCAGCGCCACGACCCCCAGCCCGAGGCCCAGCCCGAGCGCCGTCTGGACCCGCCACGCCTCGGCGGCCAGCATGTTCACCGGCATCTGCCACGGGAAGAAGACGCCCTGTTTCGCTGACGTCGCCACCACCGAGAAGAAGGTCCCGCCGATCCCGACCGCCAGCGCCGGCACGAAGCTGGCGTAGCGCAGGGCGACCCACAGCTGGATCGAGATCATCAGCAGGGCGGCCAGATACATCTTGCCCAGGGTGGCCGCATAGGTCGCCAGTTCGAACGTCCCGGTCGGCTGCAGCTGCGGCTTGACCGCCGTCGCCAGGGCGACCGCGCCCCAGCTCATCGCCAGCACCGCGGCGCTCATCACCGCCACGACCGCCAGCACGCAGGCCATCTTGGCCGCGTACAGCCGCCAGCGGGGCAGGGGCAGGGCGCGCAGGTGGTCCCACGACTTCGGCCCGTGCTCCATGTGCGCCACCAGCGCCGTCAGGGCCGTGACGCTCATCGGCAGCATGAAGAAGGCCCAGATGCCCGAGGCGCTGCCCATCCACATGTCCCACGGCGCCGCCGCCTTGCCGCGCAGCATGTTGAAGAAGATGAAGATGGCGATCAGCGACGGTGCGGCTGCGGCCAGCACGGCCGCCAGCGAGCGGTTCAGCTTGCGCGCCTCGACGAACAGGGGCGCGAAAAGGGGAGAGGCGGTCATCAGGCGAACTCCGGCTGGGCCTTGGCGGTGACAGAGGGGGCGGCGGGCGGCGAAACCTCGCGGTAGATGCCTTCCAGCGAGCGCGACCGCGCGCCGATGGCGAACACGGCGATGTCGGCCTCGATCAGGGCCCGGTTCAGCGAGGCCGAGGCGGTGCGGGCGTCCTCGCCCGGCTTCAGCCGCGCGACCAGGCCGTCCTCCGCCGCCATCACGTCGAAGCCGCGCGCCCGCGCCAGCGCCGTCGCCCGCACCGCGTCGTCGGTCTGCAGCGCGATCTCCGGGGCCAGGTCGGCCTTCAGCCGGCCCAGCTCGCCCTCCAGCACCAGCTTGCCGTGGCTGAGGATGCCCACATGCGTCGCCGTCTGCTCGATCTCGCCCAGCAGGTGGCTGGACAGCAGCACCGTCGCCCCGGTCCGCTCGGGCAGGGCGCGCAGGAAGCGCCGCATGTCGGCGATGCCGTCGGGATCCAGCCCGTTGGTCGGCTCGTCCAGCACCAGCACCGGCGGCGCGCCCAGCATGGCCCGGGCCAGCCCCAGCCTCTGCCGCATGCCCAGCGAATAGTCCGAGACCCGGCGCCGCGCGTGCTCGCGCATCTCGACCACCTCCAGCACCCGGTCGATCTCGGTCTTCGGCAGGCCCAGCAGGCTGCGGGTCAGATCCAGGTTCTCGCGCCCCGACAGATTGCCGTAGAAGCCGTGCGCCTCCAGCAGCGCCCCGACCTTCCTCGCCGCCCCGATCCGGTCACGGGCCACGTCGACGCCGCAGACCAGGGCGGCTCCGCCCGTCGGCCGGATCAGCCCCAGCAGCATTTTCAGCGTCGTGGTCTTGCCCGCCCCGTTGCGGCCGAGGAAGCCATAGACGGCCTGGTCCGGCACCGTCATCGACACGGCGTCGACGGCCAGATGGCGTTTGAAGCGGCGGGTCAGGTCCCGGGTCTCGATGGCGGCGGGCATGGCGCTCTCGTTTCGTTTAACTCGGACATAAAGTTGCAAACCTCGCGTCTTTAAGTCAAGATTAAAGATAAGACAGCTTTCCGACCCGGAGATTCGCCCGTGAGCCAGGCCGCCACCGACCGCTTCCGCCGCCGCTGCGCCCAGTTCCGCTGGCTGGCGGTGTTCATGGTCGTCAGCGTCGGCGCCCTGCTGGCGCTGATGTACGTGCTCGCGCCCGGCCTGCTGCTGGCCCGCGGCGACTATCCCGAGTCCCCGACCCGCTGGCTGGCCCAGATTGTCTGGGCCCTGCCCACGGTCTTCTATCTGTTCGCCGTCTGGTCGATCGGCGCGGCCATGGGCCAGCTTTCGAAAGGGCGGCTGATCCAGCCGACCCTCGTCCACGCCCTGCGGCGGGTCGGTCTCGCCCTCGGTTTCGGCGGATTGCTCAGCGTCTTCGGCGTCACCAACGTCATGCGCCTGCTCGAGGACGGGCGAGGGGGCTTCGCCTATTTCGACGTCGCCGGCATGACCCTCGGCATGATCGGCGGCGCCCTGTTCCTGCTCGGCGGCGTCATGGAGCAGGCCGACAAGGTCCAGGCCGAGCTGGACGAGATGATCTGATGCCGATCCGCGTCACCCTCGACCATCTGATCGTGAAGAAGGGCCTCAAGGCCCGCGACCTCGCCGCCGAGGTCGGCCTGTCGGAGACCCAGCTGTCGCTGTTCCGCTCGGGCAAGGTCAAGGGCATCCGCTTCCGCACCCTGGCCAAGCTTTGCGCCGCCCTCGACTGCAAGCCGGGCGACCTGCTCGACTACGACTTCGACCCGTCGGACCTGCTGGCGGCGGAGGAGGACTAGAAGGTCACCGTCTGGGCTTCGGAGCCGGGGCGGAACACCACCGTCCGCGTCACCCCGCTGATCCGCACATTGACCTGCTGCTCCTGGTCGTCGTGCACGCCCGGAAAGAAGTCGAGATCGACGGTCACCGCCGCGATCGCCCGGTCCGTCGTCTCGCCGGCGAAGTTCACGCGCACATTGTCCCCGGCCAGCACCGTATCGGCATGGCTGACCGTCACCGGCGCCCCGTCCACCGCCACGCGGAAGCGCGCCCCCAGATGCGTCTCCAGATCGGCCACGGCGCGCGGATCGTCGAGGCTGGGCTGGGCCTCCGGCGCGATGCTCGGCAGGGCCGGCTCGACGTCGTGCGCCGCGAACCGGTGACTGACGCTGACGGCGCCGGAGCCCGGGTCGATCTCGATCACCGTCAGCCCCCCGTGCCCGCGATGGGCGAGGGCGGGGGAGGCCATGGCGGCGATCAGGGCCGCGGTCAGGACGATCCGCTTCAACATCAGGTCAGTCCCTGCGCCGCACGCGGGACGCGGTCGAGTCCGGGCTGACCTCGACGTCGGAGTCGCGCATCCGGTTCTCTCCCGGCGGCGGCGCCGGCGACAGTCGCAGCGACCGCGCGTCGATGCGTTGCGGATAGAAATTGTTGTTCCGGTCGGCGTCGGCGGTCTCCCACAGCGGGTCGATCTCGGCCCCGGTCAGGGTCTTCGACGAGACGTGCTGCCACACCACCTGCCGGCTGTTGCGCCGCCAGACCTCGGCCGGGATGCGGATCGTCTCGTCCGATCCGTCCGAATAGGTCAGCTTCAGGATCACCGGCATCACCAGGCCGCCGACGTTGCGGAAGGTGAAGCGGTAGATGTTGTCGTCGAAGCCCTGGGCCGCGCGCCGGTCCTCGTCCGCCTTGCGCGCCGCGGCCTCGGCGTCGCGGCGCTGCTGGGCCGTCACCGTGAACCGGTCGGTCTGGTTGTAGAAGTCCCGCGTCGCCGGATCGCGCTCGACCACGGTCTCGATGTCCTGGTTGCGCGCCGCCGTCAGCGAGCCCGGCTCGGCCTCGAACCGGTCGCGGGCGGCGCGGGCGCGGACCTCCGGATCGGCGCTCTCCAGCCGCGCCGCCGTCACGCCTTCCAGCGCGATGTCGACATGGTCGGTCGAATAGAACCAGCCGCGCCAGAACCAGTCGAGGTCGACGCCCGAGCTCTCCTCCATGGTGCGGAAGAAGTCATAGGGCGTGGGCCGCTTGAAGGCCCAGCGCTGGGCGTACTCTCGGAACGCCCGGTCGAACAGCTCGCGGCCCAGCACCGTCTCGCGCAGGATCACCAGCGCCGTGGCCGGCTTGGCGTAGGCGTTGTTGCCGAACTGCAGCAGGCTGTCCGAGTGGGTCATCACCGGCACCTGGTCCTGGCTGACCATGTATTCGACGATGTCCTTGGGCTCGCCCCGGGCCGGGAAATCATGATCCCACAGCTTCTCGGCCTGGAACTGCAGGAAGCTGTTCAGCCCCTCGTCCATCCACGTCCACTGGCGCTCGTCCGAGTTGACGATCATCGGGAAATAGGTGTGGCCGACCTCGTGGATGACCACGCCGATCAGCCCGTTCTTGGCCCGCTCGGTATAGGTCAGGCTTCCGTCGTCCGCCCGCACGGGCCGCGGCCCGTTGAAGGTGATCATCGGATATTCCATCCCGCCGACCGGCCCGTTGACCGACTGCGCCGTGGGGTAGGGATAGGTGAAGGCGAACTGGTTGTAGACGTCCAGGGTGTGGGCGATCGACTTGGTCGAATAGGCGTCCCACAGCGGCCGGGCCTCCTTCGGATAGAAGGACATGGCCATGACCACCGGATGCTCGGCGCTCTGCTGGTCGACGCCCATGGCGTCCCAGATGAATTTCCGGCTCGAGGCCCAGCCGAAGTCGCGCACATTGTCGGCGCTGAAATTCCACGTCCGGGTGCCCGACCGGGCCGGCCGCGACTCGGCCGCGGCGGCCTCCTGCGGCGTGACGATATAGACCGGCTCGTCGGCGCTCCGGGCCCGGTCCAGCCGCGCGCGCTGTTCGGCGTTCAGGATGTCCGGGTTCTGCAGCTCGCCCGTCGCGGCCACCACGTGATCGGCCGGCGCGGTGATCGAGACGTCGTAGTCGCCGAACTCCAGGGTGAACTCGCCCGAGCCGAGGAACTGCGCATTATGCCAGCCCTCATAGTCCGAATAGACCGCCAGCCGCGGGAACCACTGCGCCGCCAGGAAGATGCAGTTGCCGTCCTCGTGCGCCTTGGTGAAACATTCGTAGCCGCTGCGGCCGCCGACGACGTTGGTCTCCGGCATGGGCAGGGTGAAATCGATGGTGAAGGTGAAGCTCTGGCCGGTCGCCAGCGGCCGCGGCAGTTCGACCCGCAGCATCGAATCCACGATGGTGAACGGCACGGCCTGGCCGTCCGGCCCGGTGATGCGCAGGTCGTTGAACCCGCCTTCCCAATCCTGGAACCGCTCGATGCGCCGGATCTCGTTGACGCTGACGGTCTCGGAGTTGCCGTAGGTCCGGCTGCGCTCGGCCAGCGAATCGCGGCGATAGTTCTGCTGGTCCAGCAGCAGCCACAGATAGCCCAGGGCGTCCGGCGAGTTGTTGGTGTAGGTCACCGCCTCGCGGCCGGTCAGCGTCCGCCGGCCTTCGTCCAGCGACACGTCGATGTCGTAGTCGACCTGCTGCTGCCAGTAGCGGTGCCCCGGCGCCCCCGAGGCGTTGCGGTAGTCCGTCGGGGTCGGCCAGTCCTCGCCCTCGAACTGGCGGAACTTGTCCTCGAAACTGCCTTTGGACTGGTCGATCGGCCCGATGCTCTGCTGGGCGAGCGCGGCCTGCGCCATCAGGGAAACGCCCGCCACGGAAGCGAGCAACAGTCCGACGCGCATGGGTAACCGTCCGTTTTCTGGAAGAGGCGCGGCGACCTTAGCCGGGCCGCAGGGGCGCGCAAGACGCCGGAGATTACGTCTGTGTAATCCACCCGAGCCGCGCGCCCGACGCCGTCGCCAAAGCGGGCCAGACGGCCGCCCGGTCGCAGCCCACGGCCACCGCCGGTTCGCCCGGTGCGACCATCTGCGGCGCCGATGGCCGGTTCATCACAAAGACCACGAAGAAGGCGCAAAGGACACGACGGGAGCGAGCTCCCGGGACCCTTCGCGGGCCTTGCCCGCCATCCGATCCCATGGCGTCTCCCTGACGGGAGCCGCGACCCGCCGGCCCCGTCGTGTCCTTTGTGAATCCGTTGTGTCCTTCGTGGTGAACCCTGGCTCGCGAGGGCCGTGACGCTGTGCTGGCGATCCGCGAAATTATAGTCCGATTGTCACAAAAC
>NZ_JAVHLH010000108.1 GCF_031082345.1 Brevundimonas sp.
TCGACGCCGGACAGGACGTCCAGATGGGCGTCGCCCCCGAACGCCGTGCCGGCCGTGAGATCGATCGCGATGCGATCGACCGAACCGGAATAGTCCGCCGTGTCGGCGCCGTCGCCGCCGAGAAGGGTGTCGACCCCCGTCCCGCCGATCAGATGGTCGTCGCCCGCGCCGCCGTCGAGGACGTCGTCGCCGCCCATGCCGATCAGCTCGTCGTCCCCGGCTAGGCCGGTCAGACGGTTGGCGTTGGCGTCGCCGGTGAGGAAGTCCTTGAACGCGCTGTTGGTGCCGATCAGGTTCTCGATCCCGGACAGGACGTCCAGATGGGCGTCGCCCCCGAACGCCGTGCCGGCCGACAGATCGACCGCGATGCGATCGGCCGAACCGGAATAGTCCGCCGTGTCGGAGCCGTCGCCGCCGCTGATCGTGTCAGCCCCGGCCCCGCCGGCAAGGGTGTCGTCACCCTCTCCGCCGTCGAGCGTGTCGTCGCCGGCGTCGCCATTGAGCGTATCGGTCCCGAGGCCGCCGGTCAGAACGTTGGCGACGTGGTTGCCCGTCAGCAGGTCGTCCCCATCGCTGCCTGTGGCCCGCTCGATGGTCACGCCGTTGGCGATAGTAAACCCGCTCCAGGCTCCCAAAGCGTAGGAGACCCGGCCGCCGCCGCCTTCCTCGTACTGCAGTGTCGCGGCCCGCAGATCGATATTGGCGTTGCGCGCGCCGGTGTAGCGGATCTCGTCGTCGCCGCCGCCGTCCCAGATCGTCGAATAGAACGTCCCGGCCTCGTTGACGTCGTCGATCACATAGACGTCGTCGCCGGTCGCCCACTCCTCGTTGACGCCGTACTTGTCCTGCAGCACCGCGATGTCGAGCGCGCTGAGGGTCCCGACCCAGCCGAAATGATCGACTTCCGTCCCGGTAATCCCGCCCGAGCGGGGCCGGCCATGGCCGTCCGGCGCGCCGCCGCTCTCCAGTCCTTCGTACCAGCCGTCGTTGTAGGACATGATGGTGTAGATCTGCTGGCTCAGGCCGTAATCGCCGAACTGGCCGCCGATGGCGCCCTCGACCGGGTCGTCGCTCGGCTCGGCGCCGCGCATGACGCCCGAGCGGCCGCCGTTGTCGTGCGGGTGGGCCATGCCGTGTCCATGGCCGAGTTCGTGCAGCAGGGTGGGGAAGTAGAAGCCGCCCTGCGACACCCCCTCCTCGGTCCAGCGCACATCGCCGCTGTTGATCTCCATCTGGCCGGCGTTCTGCTCGCCGGGAGGGCTCATGCGGCCCAGCAGGCTGGCGCCGACGCCCGGCGTGCCTTCGTAGGTGATGATCTTGATGTCGGCTTCCGCGCGGTCGTAGACCCGCACATATTCGATGTCGGCGACCTGCTCGTAGATGCCGAAGGCCGTCTCGAAGGCCTGCATCTCCCAATCCTGCATGCCCTGGGCGACGATGTTCTCGGTCAGCCCCGGGTTGGTCGGATCCTCGCTGACGAAGACGTCCCCGGTCTCGGCGAAATAGTAGGTGATGACGTTCTTGCCGACGATCCCGTAGGGATTGTTGTCTATCGGGGTTCCGCCGTTGGCCACGCCGTTGTCGGTCCGCGTGCCGTTGTCGCCGTCCGGATTGCGCGACGAGCGCGTGAACTGGCTGCCCCAGTCGATCGCATGCAGCGGGCTGTCCGGCGAATAGAAAGGCACATAGGCCGACGGGTCGGAGGCGTCGACGCTGGTGACGAAGACTTCGTAGTCGCCGACGAAATCACCGGTCGTCCCGTTGGTCGCGTCCTGGTCGTAGGCGCGGGCGTTGATGTAGAAGGTCCCGGTGCTCTGCGCCGTATAGGTCAGGATGGCGTCCAGGCCCGACGGCGTGTTCGGCCCGCCGCCGTCTGCCGTGACCACCAGATTGCCGAGGCTGTCGTACAGCTCGATATAGGCGTCCGCCAACGGCACCCCGCTCGGCCCGCCGGTCACCAGGAAGACGCTGATGTCGTAGGTCTGCCCCTCGACCAGCTGGACGGAATAGAAATCCTCGTCGCCCAGGGTGTCGATGGTCGAGACGAAATGCGCCCCGTCGACGGTGAGCACCTGCGTCGTCGAGGTGTCGCCCGGAATGGCGTCGGTGGTCACCAGCAGGGTCGGCGGCTGCACCGGGCGGGGCCCGTCGCCCACTCCGCCCTGGAAGAAGTCGGTGTAGCGCTTGCCGCACCCGCATCCGCACCCGAGGCTCCAGCTTGCGACCTCGCCCGCATTGTCGTTCGCGGCCAGGGACAGCGGCGTGGGCGATACGCCATGCAGCGCCGTCGACAGATCGAGTTCGGCGAAGGCGAGCGGGGACACGAGACGCGTGTCGAGCACAGCCGCGCGCGCGGCTCCGGAAACAGCAGCCATGGGACAACCCTCCTGGTGGGCTGTGGCCTGCGCCAGCCGCGGGCCACGCCTCTGATGGGCTCAACGACCGGCGGTCGGAGACCGCACGGTTCATCGGGCGTGAGACGTCCGGGGAGGCGGACGCGCGCCGGCTCTCCGATCGCCGCCCCTCCCGGGCGGTTGGCTGATCGGCGCGATCCAGCGGCGAGGTTAACCAAAAGACCCCGACTTTGGTTCCCGGAGCCGCGACAGGCCCATTCCGCCCCCTCGCCTTCACCCCCCGTTAACCATGTCAGCGCATCCCTGAGCCCCTGTTCCGGGGCTTTCACTTGCGCAATCTCGCCGCCGCTGTCGAAGCGATCGACCCGCTGGTCGTCACCGGCAAGGTCGCCGGCGTGAACGGCCTGCTGATCGAATCCCGGGGCGGCCTGTCGCGCCTCGCCGTCGGGGCGCGGGCCGAGATCGCCCGCGGACGCCTCTCGCCCCTTCCCGCCGAGGTGGTCGGCTTCCGCGACGCCAAGGCCCTGCTAATGCCGTTCGGTCCGGTCGAGGGGGTCGCCCCCGGGGCCGACATCCGCATCGTCTCCTCCGCCGCCAGCGTGCGCCCGACCACCGCCTGGCTGGGCCGGATCATCGACGCCTTCGGCCAGCCCATCGACGGCAAGGGCCCCCTGCCGACCGGCCCGGCCGCCTATCCCCTGCGCGCGCCCCCGCCGCCGGCCCACTCGCGCGGCCGGGTCGGCGAGCGTCTGGATCTCGGCGTCCGCGCCATGGACGTCTTCACCACCACCTGCCGGGGCCAGCGCCTCGGCATCTTCGCCGGCTCCGGCGTCGGCAAGTCGGTGCTGCTGTCGATGCTGGCCCGCCAGGCCACCTGCGACGCCGTCGTCGTCGGCCTGATCGGCGAACGGGGCCGGGAGGTGCGCGAGTTCGTCGAGGAGACCCTGGGCGAAGATGGCCTGAAGCGGGCCATCGTCGTCGTCGCCACCTCGGACGAACCCGCCCTCAAGCGCCGCCAGGCCGCCTATATGACCATGGCCTGCGCCGAATTCCTGCGCGACCAGGACCTCGAGGTCCTGTGCCTGATGGACTCGGTCACCCGCTTCGCCATGGCCCAGCGCGAGATCGGCCTCGCCGCCGGCGAGCCGCCGACCACCAAGGGCTACACCCCCACCGTCTTCACCGAACTGCCGAAACTGCTGGAGCGGGCCGGTCCCGGCCCCGTCCGCCCCGACGGCACCACCGCCGGGCCAATCACCGCCCTGTTCACCGTGCTGGTCGACGGCGGCGACCACGACGAGCCGATCGCCGACGCCGTGCGCGGCATCCTCGACGGCCACATCGTCATGGACCGCAAGATCGCCGAAAGCGGCCGCTTCCCGGCCATCGACGTGCTGAAATCCGTCAGCCGCACCATGCCGGCCTGCCAGACCCCGCCCGAGCGCGAGCTGAACAAGCGGGCCCGCCAGTGCCTCAGCGCCTACGCCAACATGGAAGAGCTGATCAAGATCGGCGCCTACCGCACCGGCGCGGACCCGATCGTCGACCGCGCCATCGCCCTGAATCCCGCCCTTGAGGCCTTCCTCGGACAGGATCACCATGACGTGACGCGGCTGGCTGATTCCTTTGACCGTCTGGAAACCATTCTGAATCAAGGAATGGTGCAATGATCGGAGACGCACGATGACCGCCTGGGCCCAATCCCTGATCCGCATCTCCAACTACGAGGTCGAGACGCTGCAGAAGCGCCTCGCCGAGATCACCGCCCGACGGGCCTCCGCCGAAATGCGCATCGCCGTGCTTGAGGCCGAGGCCGAGATCGAGCAGGAGCGCGCCCGCGACGACGCCGAGGCCGGGATGCTGCTGCAGGCCTACCTGAACGGCTGGAAGCTGCGCAAATCCGCCGCCGAGGCCGATGTGGTCGAGATCGAGGCCGAGGAGGAAGGGGCCCGCGACGCCCTCACCGGCGCCTTCGGGGAGCTGAAGAAGTTCGAGCACGTGGCCGAGACGACGCGGCTCAAACGCCTCCTCGCCGCCGGCAAGCGGGAGACCGCCGCCTTCGACGAATTGGGCCTGAGGCGCCGTGCGGGCTGACCCGCCCCGCCTGAACCGCCGCGCCCTCCTCGCCGCCCCCATAGCGCTGGCCGCCTGCGACCGTTTCGCCGCCGTCCAACCTGCGGCCGGTCCCCTCGCCCCCTCGCTGAAATCCATCGCTCCCTTCCCCGTCGGCGCCACCGGCATGACCGGCCAGCTGGACGATCCCGTCTGGGTCGCGGCGATGCGCAATCACGTCGACCAGATCACCCCCGAATGGGAGCTCAAGCCCGAGCGCATCCTGCAGCCGGGCTTCGCCTTCGACTTTTCGGCCTCGGACCGGATGGTCGACTGGGGCCGTGAACAGGGGCTGCGCGTCTTCGGCCATTGCCTGGTCTGGTATTCGCAGGGGCTGGACCATTTCACCGACGCCCTGCCCGCCGCGCGCTTCGCCGCCGAGTTCGACCGCTATGTCTCGACCGTCGCCGGGCGCTATCGCGGCCGCATGGTCGGCTGGGACGTCGTCAACGAAGCCGTGGCCGAGGACGGCGACGGCCTGCGCGACTGCGTCTACGCCCGCAGGCTGGGGCCCGAGGCCTACATCGTTCGCGCCTTCGAACAGGCCCGCGACGCCGATCCCGACGCCGTCCTGTTCCTCAACGACTACAATCTCGAGAACATCCCGACCAAGGGCGCGACCTTCCTTCGCCTCGTCGAGCGCCTGCTGAAATTGGGCGCCCCGATCGGCGGCCTGGGAACCCAGTCGCACCTGAATATCGAGATCCCGGCGGGTCAGATCACGACCTTCATGCGCGACGCCGCCTCTCTGGGCCTGCCGATCCACGTCTCGGAACTCGACTTCCCGATGCAGCGCGACGGCGGCCGGATGCCCGACCTGCGCTCCACCGCCGAACGCCGCGCCCAGCAGATCGCCCGTGTCGGCGAACTGGCCGAGGCCTTCATGGCCCTGCCCGAGCGCCAGCGCTTCGCCTTCACCACCTGGGGCCTGCGCGACAACGACAGCTGGCTGGTCCGCGAAGAGGGCAAGAACCGCCCCGACGAAAGCGCCCTGCTGCTCGACGCCGAGGGCCGACCCAACCCGGCGTATCAGGCCGTCGTCGACGCCTTCACCGGACGCGCCGGAGCCTAGATCGCCGCCGCCTCGATCCCCGCGATCTCCAGGTCTTCCAGCAGCGCCGCCACAGCCGCCTCGACCGCCTCGGCGTCGCGTCCCCGCACCACCAGATTCGTCCCGATCTCGCCGACCGAGCCGTGCCCGAACGGATAGCTGCCGTAGCTGATCTCGCGGTTCGCCCGCGCCGCCGCGCTCAGGATGTCGGCCACATCGCCCTCCCCGACCCGGGTCACCCGCACCGTCCGCGCATGCACCACCGCCCCCGTCCGCAGGCGCGGCGCCACGTCCTCCAGCATGGCCGTCATGATCTTCGGCACCCCGGCCATGACGAAGACATTGCCGATCTGGAAGCCCGGCGCGTCGGTGACCGGATTGGCGATCAGCGTCCCGCCCTCCGGGATCCGCGCCATCCGCCGCCGCGGCGCATTGAACTCGACGCCATAGCGCCGCTCCAGGATCGCCAGCGCCTCCGGATGCTCCGGCAGCCCGACCCCGAACGCCGTCGCCACCGCATCGGCGGTGATGTCGTCGTGGGTCGGCCCGAGGCCGCCGGTGGTGAAGACATAGTCGTGCCCCGCCCGCAGCGCGTTCAGCGCCTCGACGATCTGCGCCTTCCGGTCCCCGACCGTCCGCGCCTCCATCAGATCGATCCCCAACGCCGCCAGAAACCGCGCGATGGCGTTCAGATTGGTGTCCTGCGTCCGTCCGGACAGCACCTCGTCGCCGATGATCAGGACGGCGGCGGTGGGAGAGGATTCGGTCATGGGTCCACGCTAGACTGTCGCAGCCCGGCGGTCATCGTAACGCCTTGAGCTTGTGTGCTATGATGGCCATCTGAATTCGACCCGACCCCGACCGAAAGCCCCCGATGTACGAGACCCCCGAACTGGACAGCGACGCCTTCGTCCGCACCCACGAAATCCGCGTCCACGACGACGAGGCCTTCGAGGGCATGCGCAAGGCCGGCCGCCTGGTCGCCGAGGCGCTCGACATGATCACGCCCTTCGTGGTCCCGGGCGTGACCACGGGCGAGATCGACGACCGCATTCGCGAGTTCACCCTCGACCACGGCGCCCTGCCCGCCTGTCTGGGCTACAAGGGCTATGAGAAGACCGTCTGCACCTCGATCAACCACGTCGTCTGCCACGGCATCCCCGGCGACAAGGTTCTCAAGGACGGCGACATCGTCAACATCGACCACACCGTCATCGTCGACGGCTGGCACGGCGATTCCAGCCGCATGTACCCGGTCGGGACCATCAACGCCCGTGCCAGGAAGCTGATCGACGTCACCTATGACTCGCTCGAGGCGGGCCTGGCCGTCATCAAGCCCGGCGCCACCTTCGGCGACATCGGCTACGCCATCCAGCAGGTGGTCGAGGCCAACCGCATGTCCGTCGTCCGCGACTTCTGCGGCCACGGCATCGGCCGACTGTTCCACGACAGCCCCAACGTCCTGCACTACGGCCGCCGCGGCGAGGGCGCGACCCTGAAACAGGGCATGTTCTTCACCGTCGAGCCGATGGTGAACCTGGGCAAGCCGCACGTGAAGGTCCTGTCCGACGGCTGGACCGCCGTCACCCGAGACAAGTCCCTGTCGGCCCAGTGCGAGCACACCTGCGGCGTGACCGAGACCGGCGTCGAACTGTTCAGCGCCAGCCCGGCCGGCCTGTTCCGCCCGAAATTCTGATCCGGCGGCCGGACGCCTCCGGCTGACTGGACGTTCCTCTTCTGTTCTGGCAACGTGCGGCCGTCCTTTACGGAGGCCGCCATGTCCGCCGTGCTGCCCTTCCCGATCCCGGCTCCCGCACCGCGTCAGGTCGCGCCGTCCGCCGACGTCGTCCCCATTCGAGGGGCCGGCCTGTCCGGCCACCGCGAGCGCCTGCGCGACCGGGCCCGCCGCGCCGGCCTGTCGCACCTGCCGGACTACGAACTGTTGGAACTCTTCCTGTTCCGCAGCCAGCCCCAGGGCGACGTCAAGCCGGTCGCCAAGGCCCTGCTGGCCCGGTTCGGTTCGCTGGCGGCGGTTCTGGCCGCCTCGGTCGAGGACCTGATGACCGTCAGGGCCGAGGATTCCCGGGGCCGGACCCGCGGCGTCGGCGCCGAGACCGCCCTCGACCTCGCCGCCCTGCACGAGGTCGCCCGCCGGGTGACGAAGGAAGAGGCCGGCAAACGCACCGTCATCTCCTCCTGGACCGCCCTGCTGGCCTACGTCCGCCTGTCGCTCCAGCACGAGCCGCGCGAGCAGTTCCGCGTCCTCTATCTCGACAATCGCAACCAGCTGATCCTCGACGAAATCCAGAATCGCGGCACCGTCGACCATGCCCCGGTCTATCCGCGCGAGGTGGTGCGCCGGGCGCTGGAGCTGTCGGCCAAGTCGATGATCATCGTCCACAACCACCCCTCGGGCGACCCGACGCCGTCCCGTCCCGACATCCAGATGACCCGTCAGGTCATCGAGGCCGCCCGCGCGCTGGAGCTCTCGGTCCACGACCATCTGATCGTCGGCCGCGACGGCGTGGCCAGCTTCAAGCAACTGGGGCTGATGTGAACTGCACTTTTTCCGCTCATCCCGGCGAAAGCCGGGACCCAGTGCTTTGGGTGATGCGTCGTTCGGTATGAGCCGCTAACGATTGTCCTGAGGCACAGCGCCTGGCTGGACAGAACTGGGTCCCGGCTTTCGCCGGAATGAGCGGGGTAGATATGAAAACCACCCGACGCGCGATCCTCGCCACACCGGCCATAGCCCTTGCCGCAGCCGCCCAACCGGCCGTCCCCGCCGTCATGGTCTCCACCTGGGACTTCGGCGCCGCCGCCAACGCCGCCGGTCTGGCGGCGCGGGCCGCCGGCGGCTCGGCGCTGGACATGGTCGAGGCCGGCGGACGGGTGGCCGAGGCGGACGAGAGCAACAGTTCAGTCGGCCTCGGCGGCCTGCCCGACCGCGACGGCCGGGTGACGCTGGACGCCTGCGTCATGACCTGGGCGGGCGACATCGGCGCCGTCTGCGCGCTGGAGGACGTGGTCCACGCCGTCTCAGTGGCCCGACGCGTCATGGAGCGCACGCCCCACGCCATGCTGGTCGGCGAGGGCGCCCGCACCTTCGCCGTCGATCAGGGCTTCGAGACCCGCAACCTGCTCACCCCCCGGGCCGAGGCGGCGTGGCGCGACTGGCTGAAGACCTCGGAATACGCCCCGCGCATCAACAGCGAGAACGCCGACTGGAGCGTCCGGGGCATGCCTGGAGGACCGGGCGACCACGACACCATCGGCCTGCTGGCCATCGACGCCGCCGGGCGCATGGCCGGGGCCTGCACCACCTCCGGCATGGCCTTCAAGATGCGCGGCCGCGTCGGCGACAGCCCCCTGATCGGCGCC
>NZ_JAVHLH010000109.1 GCF_031082345.1 Brevundimonas sp.
CCGGGAGACCGAGCGCAGCCTGCCGGGCGGGCGGCGCCTCGAGGTCGGCCATGCGGCCGCATCCGGCGGCGGAGACGGCGATCAGGGCGGCGGCGCCCATGAGAACGATCTTTTTCATCACAGACGCGTCTTCCACTCGGCGATGCGCGCGCGGACCTGTTCCGGCGCCGTGCCCCCGAAACTCTGGCGGCTGGCGCAGGAAGCCTCGGGAGTGAGCACCTTGTAAACCGCTTCCGTGACGCCGGCCTCAAGCGATTGCAGTTCGGTCAGCGGCAGTTGCGACAAATCCACGCCGAGGGCCTCGGCCCGCTTCACCGCCGCGCCCGTCACATGGTGCGCCTTGCGGAACGGCAGGTTCAGTTCGCGCACCAGCCAGTCGGCCAGATCGGTGGCGGTCGAGAAGCCGTATCCGGCCGCCGCGCGCATCCGCTCCGTGTCGGGTTGCAGCGCCGTGACCATCGCCGTCATCGCCCCCAGCGCCAGGGTCAGGGCGTCGAAGGCCTCGAACACCGGCGGCTTGTCCTCCTGCATGTCCTTCGAATAGGCCAGCGGCAGGCCCTTCATCACCATAGACAGGGCTGTCAGCGAGCCCATGATCCGCCCGGTCTTGGCCCGCACCAGCTCGGCCGCGTCCGGATTGCGCTTCTGCGGCATGATCGAGCTGCCGGTGGTCAGGTCGTCGGGCAGGCTGACGAAACCGAACTGCGGCGTCATCCAAACCACGATCTCCTCGGCCAGCCGAGACAGGTGGCCGGCGCAGATCGAGGCGGCCGCCAGGCTCTCCAGAGCGAAGTCGCGGTCCGACACCGCATCCAGCGAATTGCCCATCGGCCGGGCGAAGCCCAGCTCCGACGCCGTCATCTCCCGGTCGATGGGGAAGGGCGACCCGGCCAGGGCCGCCGCGCCCAGCGGGCTCTCGTTCATCCGCGCCCGGGCGTCGGCGAAGCGGGAGGCGTCCCGTCCGAACATCTCGACATAGGCCATCAGATGGTGGCCGAAGGTCACCGGCTGGGCCGGCTGCAGATGGGTGAAGCCCGGCATCAGGTCGCCGGCGTGCTGTTCCGCCCGCACCAGCAGGGCCGATTGCAGCCCCTTCAGCTGTTCCACCGCCGCGTCGCAGGCGTCCCGCACCCACAGCCGGAAATCCGTGGCCACCTGGTCGTTGCGGCTGCGCGCCGTATGCAGCCGCCCCGACGGCTCGCCGATCAGCTCGGCCAGACGCGCCTCGACGTTCATGTGGATGTCTTCGAACTGGTCGCGGAACGGGAAGGTCCCGTCCCGGATCTCGGCCTCGATGGCGTCCAGCCCGCCGAGGATGGCGTCGGCGTCGGCGCCGGTGATGATCTTCTGCGCCGCCAGCATGCGGCAATGGGCCCGCGACCCGGCCAGATCCTGGGCCCACAGCCGCCGGTCGACGCCGATGGAGACGTTGATCGCCTGCATGATGTCGGCGGGCCGCGCGCTGAAACGTCCGCCCCACATGTCTTGACCTTCCGCGTTCGGAGACGGCTTAACTGTCGCAACGGGGGCGGAAGGCTTGGTCATGAAGGGCTCGAAGACGGGGGGGGTGGTGATTGCGGCCGCGCTGGCGATCGGCGTGATCGCGGGCGCCGGGCTTCTATACGCCAATCGCGACGCCTTCTTCAAAGCCGCAACGCCCGCCCCGGCGGCGAAGAGCGACCTGGCCCGCTTCGCCACGGGCTCGCTGACCCGGCTGGAGACTCCCGCCGAAACCCCGATGGCCCCGGCTTATGTCTTCAAGACCCGCGACGGCGCCGACGCGACCTTCGCCGGCTTCCGCGGCAAGGTGGTGGTGGTCAACCTCTGGGCCATGTGGTGCGCGCCGTGCCGCACCGAAATGCCGACCCTGGCACGGTTGGACGAGGCCTATCCGGACGACCAGCTGGTCGTCCTGCCGATCAATGTCGACGCCACCGAGGACGGCCTGGCCGACGCGCGCAACTTCATCGACGTGCACGAGCCGCTGCCGCTGTACAGCGACCTGAAATTCCAGCTGCCGTTCGAACTGCCCGGCGAGGGCAAGATGCCGCAGACGGTCCTGCTCGACCGCCAGGGCCGCATCCGCGCGCACTTCTCCGGCGAGGCGGACTGGTCCAGCCCCGAGGCGCGGGCCCTGATCGACGCCCTGCTGGCCGAGCCGGCCTGACGCCTCACTCGGCCGGGACGCGCTCCTCGGTATCCGGATCGACGGCGCCCGGGCGGCCTTCGGCCGCGGCTTCGGCCTGATTGTCTTCCAGATGGTCGGCCACGTTGCCCGCGCCTTCCTCCACCGCCCGCGCGGCCTTCATGGCGCCCGACTCGATGACTTCGCCGGCCTCTGCGGCGACCTCTCCGGCCCTGTCCCCCGCGACCTCGGCATTGGCCTCGGCCTCCTGCTGTTCGGCGGGGGTGCAGGCGGCGGCGCCCAGGGCCAGGGCGGCGGCGAGTGATATGGTCTGCAGGCGCATGGAGAATCCCCGTTCAGCGTTGAACCTTGGCGGTTAACGCCACGCCGCCGCTGTGGTTGCCATCTGGTGATTTCGCCGAGCGGTGATATTCTCCACCAGAGACGGCTCGTGCATGGATCGAGGAACACTACGATGCGCGCAAATCACATTCTCCCGGTTGTCCTTTCCGGCCTCCTGCTGGCTTCGTCGGCGCAGGCCCAGGTCCCGGGCGGCGGGGGAGGCGCTCCGGCAGGCGCCCAGGGCAGCACCGGCGGCGCCATCGGCCGCATGACCGGGCAGCAGGAAAGCTGGCGCTTCGAGAGCGAAGAGATGCGGCGCCGGAACGCCATGACGCCCGAGGAGGCCGAGGCCGAGTACGGGGCCGAGCGGGTCGCTCTGGCGAACCGGGTCCAGGCGCTGATCGATGAGGGCAAATGCCGCGAGGCCCGCGCCATGGCCAACGAGGCCGGCGAAAGGCAGATGGCGCTCCGCATCCGGCAGACCTGCCGCGCCCGCTGATCGTTCCGGAAATGGATGGTGGCTGGAGGCGGGCTCGAACCGCCGACCTGTGGGTTATGAATCCACCGCTCTAACCAGCTGAGCTACCCAGCCCCGTTTGACGATCCTGTCACGCGAGCCCCGGCGGGAACTGGTCTGTCCGCCGGAAGAGGCGTGCCTATAGAGGCAGGCGCAGACCGTTTCAAGTCGTCGCTGGCCCGGCGTGCGTCACATCGTTCCTTGCGCCCGCGGCCGGGAACGCCAAGGTTGAACGGGCCGTTCCGCCGCTGACCGTTTCAATGAGATTCCGCATGCGCCTGCTCGTCCTCGCCGCCCCCGTCTTCGTTCTCACGCTCGCCGCCGCCTGCGGAGTCAACGGTCAGGAAGAGGCGGCCGCCCCGCAGGCCGGCGCGCCGCTTGAAACCCGTCCCGCCAACGCCCCCGACCAGCGGCCGGCCTTCCCCGGCCAGACCCGGGCGCCCGGCGTCCGCACCGAAGCGGCGCTGCAGCACACGGTCGTGGCCTCCGGACTGGAACATCCGTGGGGCCTGGCGCTGCTGCCCGACGGCGGCTGGCTGGTCACCGAGCGGCCGGGGCGGATGCGGATCGTCACCGCCCGGGGCGCGGTGGGCGAGCCGATCGCCGGCCTTCCTCCCGTCGACGCTCGGGGGCAGGGCGGACTGCTGGATGTGATCGTCGGCCCGACCTTCGCCGACGACCGTCTGATCTACTGGAGCTACGCCGAGCCGCGCGAGGGCGGCAACGCCACCTCGGTGGCGCGGGGACGCCTTTCGGAAGACGGAGCCCAGGTCGAGAACGCGCAGGTCATTTTCCGCGCCCTGCCGACCTATGACGGCGGGGCCCATTTCGGATCGTCCCTCGACTTCGACGACGCCGGCCATCTCTTTGTCACTCTCGGCGACCGGTCCGACCGCCCGATGCGGCCGCAGGCCCAGGACCTCGGCTCGCACATGGGCAAGACCATCCGCATCAACGCCGACGGCTCCGTGCCCTCCGACAACCCGTTCGTCGGCCGCGAGGGGGCGCTGCCCGAAATCTGGTCGCTGGGCCACCGCAACGTCCAGGGGATCGCCATTTCCGGCGATCAGGTCTGGACCGTCGAGCACGGCACCCGCGGCGGCGACGAGATCAATCTTGATCGCGCGGGTCTGAACTACGGCTGGCCCGAGGTGGCCTACGGCATCGAATACCGCGGCGCGGCCATCAACGAGGGGATCACCGCCCGCGAGGGGACGGAGCAGCCGGTCTACTACTGGGATCCGGTCATCGCGCCCGGCGGCATGACCGTCTACGACGGGGCGATGTTCCCGGGCTGGCGCGGCAACCTGCTGGTCGCGGCGCTGAAGGAAAAGCACATCGCCCGACTGGTGCTGGACGGTGGCCGCGTGGTCGGCGAGGAACGGCTGCTGACCGATCTCGGCGAGCGGGTCCGCGACGTGGCCATCGGCCCCGACGGGGCCGTCTGGGCCATTACCGACGAACAGAACGGCAAGCTGGTGCGGCTGGCGGCGGCGAACTGACGGCTATTCAGGCGGCGGCCCGAAGCGGTTGGGACCGGGATGGCCTCGAAGCAGGCCGATCTCCACGAAGGCCCATAGGTTGAACAGGAGCGAGAGCAGCCCGACGGCGAGAGACGTCGGACCGGCCCAGCTGTGCTCGAGGAAAGCGGGTCCCTCGGATAGCCAGACCGAAAGCGCGGCCAGCCCCCACGGCGCGAGCAGGAAGAGCAACAGCCAAGCCACGCCACGCCCCCGGTCCTGGAGACGGCGAGCGACCACGCCGACGGCCGCGATCACGGCGATCACCATCGGCGCGAAGACGAGGGCCGACAGCCAGCGTGGCCCGCCGCTGATCGCGACGGCGACGGCCCCATAAGCGATCATGGCGGAAATGACGACAAGCGCCATCTGCCACCGCCAGTAGCCGAGCCGTGTGAGCCGGCCCCGGAAGGCCAGAGCGTCGCCGATCGCCTGAATCATCGCCCGCTCCGTGGAACGTGCATCCAAGCACAACCGTGGGGAAAGGTCAGTCCCGGAGGAGCTCGTTCACGCCCGTCTTGGCCCGGGTCTGGGCGTCCACCCGTTTGACGATCACCGCGCAATACAGCGACGGCCCGCCGTTGGGGTCGGGCAGGGCGCCCGGCACCACCACCGAATATGCCGGCACCTCGCCGCGGAAGACCTCGCCGGTCGCCCGGTCGATGATCTTCGTCGAGCCCGACAGATAGACGCCCATGGCCAGGACGGCGCCCTCGCGGACGATGACGCCCTCGGCCACCTCGGCGCGGGCGCCGATGAAGCAGCCGTCCTCGATGATGGTCGGATTGGCCTGCAGCGGCTCCAGCACCCCGCCGATGCCCGCGCCGCCGGACAGGTGCACGTTCTTGCCGATCTGGGCGCAGCTGCCGACCGTGGCCCAGGCGTCGACCATGGAGCCCTCGTCGACATAGGCGCCGATGTTCACGAACGACGGCATCAGCACGACGTTGCGGCCGATATAGGCCCCTTGGCGCACGATCGCGCCGGGCACGGAACGGAAACCGGCGTCCTGATAGTGGTTGGCGGTCCAGTCCCCGAACTTGTTGGGCACCTTGTCCCACCACGGCCCGACGCCCGGCGCATGACTGGCCGCGCCCCGGTCGCCGCCCCGGACGAGGGCGTTGTCGTTCAGCCGAAAGGACAGCAACACCGCCTTCTTCAGCCACTGGTGCGTGGTCCAGACGCCGTCGTCGCCGCGGGACGCGACCCGGGCCTCGCCGGAGTCGAGAAGATCCAGCGCCTGTTCGACCGCCTTGCGGACCTCGCCGTGCGTAGAGACCGAGACATTGGCCCGGTCGTCCCAGGCCGCCTCGATGACGGCCTCCAGATGGGCCCGGTCCCCTGATGTCTTGGCGGTCATGTGGGGTCTCCCGGCAGGATGGCGGTGGCGAGGAAGGGGCCCAGCACAGCGGCCCGGTGGTCCACGAACGGGGCGTCGGCGTCGAAGGCGTGGGGGCCGACCAGGATGGTGGTCATGCCCAGCTCCTTGGCGTGCTCAAGGTTTCGCACCGTGTCCTCGAAGAAGGCGGCCGTGGCCGGGTCGAGTCCGAACCGGTCCAGCATCAGGGCGAAGGTGTCGGGATGCGGCTTGGGCACCAGCCGCGCGTGCTCGACCGCGAACAGGCCCTCGAACAGGTCGCTGATCCCCAGCTGTTCCAGCACCCGCTCGCCGTGGCGGGTCGAGCCGTTGGTGAAGACGTAGCGCGGCCCGGTCAGTCGCTCCAGCCCGGCCCGCAGGCCCTCGTCGGGGTGCAGATCGTGCAGCGGCACGTCGTGCACATCGGCCAGGAACTCCTCCGGGTCGATGGTGTAGTCCTTCATCAGCCCGCCCAGGGCGGCGCCGTGATCCATCAGGTAGCGCTTCTGCAGCGCCCGCGCCTCGTCCAGCGGAAGGCCTGTCGTCCGCACCATGAAATGGCCGATGCGTTCGCTGACCCGTCTCAGGATCTGCCGCTCCGGCGGATAGAGGGTGTCGTCCAGATCGAAGATCCAGCTGCCCACATGACGCAGGTCGGCGCCGATCTCGGTCGGCTGGACGGGTTCGGCGGTCATGCTTCCGCCTTCACCAGCGTGCCCGCGCCGTGTTCGGTGAACAGTTCGACCAGCATGGCGTGCGGGCGGCGGCCGTCGAGGATGACCACGGCCTCCACGCCGTCCCGGACCGCCGCCATGGCGGTCTGCAATTTGGGGATCATGCCGCCGGTGGCGACGCCGTCCTCGATCAGTTTCGAAGCCTCGCCGACGGTCATCTGGCGGATGATCTCGCCGTCCGCGCCCTTGACCCCGGGCACGTCGGTCAGCAGCAGCATGCGCTTGGCCTTAAGCGACCCGGCCAGGGCCCCGGCCACCGTATCGGCGTTGACGTTGAAGGTCTGGCCGTCCTCGGCGACGCCGATCGGGGCGATGACCGGCACCCAGTCGGCGTCGGACTCGAGCAGCCGCTTGACCAGCTTGGGATCGACCCGGGTCGGCTCGCCGACGAAGCCGAGGTCGACCTCGTGCTCGATCATGCTGTCGGGGTCGCGCTTGGTGCGCCGCGTCTTCTCGACCGTCAGCAGGCCGGCGTCCTTGCCGGACAGGCCGATGCCGCGCACGTCCGCCTCGCGGCCGGCCATGGTGATCCAGTGCGCGATCTCCTTGTTGACCGCGCCGGACAGGACCATTTCAGCCACCTGCATGGTATCGGCGTCGGTGACCCGCAGCCCGTCGACGAAGCTGGTCTTCACGCCGGCCTTTTCCAGCATGGCGCTGATCTGCGGCCCGCCGCCGTGGACCACGACCGGGTTCACCCCCATCAGCTTCAGCAGCACCACGTCGGCGGCGAACTGTTTGGCCACCGCGCTCTCGCCCATGGCGTGGCCGCCGTATTTGATCACCACGGTCTTGCGATCGTAGATCTGGATATACGGCAAGGCTTCGGCCAGGGTCTTCGCCGTGTCCCAGCCACGCTCTTCGAATTGCCGCTCGGTCTCGTCCGTCATCAGCGGGTCCGTAATGCCAAGGTCCGGCCATGTCATCATGAAACCGGACCATCGCAGGCCCGTTCCGTCTGGATGAACGAACACGATATCGACGATCGGGACCTGACGCCTTCAGATCCGGCGGATCCAGCCGCGCTTCTGCACCCGGATTCGACCCTCTGTCCCGAGTGCCTCGGGGCCGGCGCGCTGGCGTCGGGCGAGACCTGTCCGGTTTGCGAGGGAACCGGCAAGGCGTCGAACCGTACCGGCGGCGGCTGAGCCGCCTCCGCCAAAGCAGTCCTGGGGGGCGGACGACGTCCGGCGGCGCTTGTCGATTCCATCAACCGCGCTACGGTGCCGGGTCGATTTCGTCGCCGGGGGCGTGGCCATGTCAATTTCCTTCCCGCCAGGCCTCCTTTCGAGCAGCGACGCCCCCCTCGCGCGCGATCAGCAGGCGTGATCGGCGATCGGAGAGTCCTGGCGATTGTGCCGGCCAGGGGCGGTTCGCAGAGGCTCATCGCCAAAAACGTCCGTCCGCTCGCCGGCCGTCCGATGGTGGCGTGGACGCTGGAGGCCGCGCGCGGGTCGGCCCTGATCGACCATCTGGTGGTGTCGACCGACGATCCGGCCGTCGCCGCGATCGCTGCGGAATTGGGTTGGCCGCCGCCGTTCATGCGGCCGGATCACCTGTCCGGCGCGACGAGTCCAGTCATTGACGCCATCGAGCATGCGCTGGAACAGGTCGGCGGGCGCTGGGACTATGTTGTTGTGCTTCAACCCACCTCGCCGCTGCGAACGGCGGCGGACATCGATGGCGCCGTTCGCCTGTGCGACGATACGGGCGCGCCGGCCGTGATCGGAGTCTCGCCCCTTCCCAAGCCGCCGGTCTTCTATGGACAGGTTGACGCCGAGGGCCGGTATACGCCGGGAGGCGTCGATTTTGAGCGCGCGGCGCTCATCAACGGCGCCGTCTATGTCGGACGCCCGGACGTGCTGATGCGTGACCGAACCTTCCAGTCTGCGGGCGCGCTCGCCTATCCCATGCCGTTCGAACGAAGCTGGGATGTCGACACGTTGGCCGAGTTCGCGGTTTGCGAGGCGCTTTTCCCGTTTCAGGGGTGAAATCGACCTGAGGCGAGGTTGTATGGCCTTGAGGACAGGGCCGCTGTAGCTGAATGGCCACGCTTGCCGCTGTTCGGCTTTCTTCGTCTCGACCTCGGCCAGCGGGGCTGTTATGAGGGTGCAAGGGGCGGCTCGTGCGCCGCCTTGAGAAAATTCACCTGGGCTGCGGAGGGCATCCACCCATGCGCGTTAAGACTTTCATTCTGGCGTCTAGTGCTGCCGGGGCCTTGGCCCTGTCGGCCGGCGCTGCGTCCGCCGATCCGAACGGCTGGTACGGTGCGATTGACGCCGGCT
>NZ_JAVHLH010000010.1:0-9662 GCF_031082345.1 Brevundimonas sp.
CCGATCGCGCCCGCGATCGGCAGATAGAGCCGTTCCCACACGAGGTCGCGGATCCGCAGGGTGAAGCGGGCCGGCCCCGCCGTCCCGGGCGGCGGCATCTCAACGCTCTCGCGGGCGCCGAACAGCAGGCCGCCGAACACGCGGCGCAGCGGCTGGGCGAAACCGCTTGGAGAATACTGGGTCGCCGGGCGGGGATCGGGATAGCCGCAATCCCAGGCCGGCGCTCGCCGCACGGCCTTGGCGGCGACGGCCCGCACCAGCAGCGCCGAGGCGGCCGCGGAAATGGCGATGAAGCCGAACATCACGAGCCCGTCATAGGAGCTCCGGTGTTCGGCCAGGGGCGCCAGCATGAGCCACGGCTGGCCGGACTGCGCCGGGATCGCCTGGCCGACCAGCATGCGGGCCACGGGCGCGAGCGCGTCGAGAACCAGGCCCGGCAGGACGCCGATGAGCAGGCAAGCGAGGGCGAGCACGCCCATGGCGCCGATCTGGAACCGGTCCACCTCGCGCGCCGTCGCCGCCGCCGGCGACCGGGGACGGCCCAGGAAGGCCATGCCGTAGGCGCGCACGAAACAGGCGGCGGCCAGGGCGGCGGCGAGCGCCAGCATGGCGCCGACCGCCGGGGTGAGGAATTTGAGCAGCCATTGCGGCAGGTCCGGGCTGAGCAGGATCGCCTGGAACAGGAGCCACTCGGACACAAAGCCGTTCAGCGGCGGCAGGGCCGAGGCGGCGGCCACGCCGACCAGCATGAGGGCGGCGGTGAATGGAAGCCGGTGGATCAGCCCGCCCATGGCGGCCAGGGCGCGTTCGCCGGTCGCCGAAAGCACCGACCCGGCCCCGAAGAACAGCAGGCTCTTGAAGGTCGCATGGTTGATGGCGTGCAGCAGGCTGGCCACCAGGGCCAGGGCCGCGGCCTCGCCCATGCCGTTAGCCTTGAACGCCAGGGACAGGCCGAGGCCGAGGAAGATGATGCCGATATTCTCCACCGTGCTGTAGGCCAGCAGACGTTTGAGGTCGTCCTGAAGCAGGGCGTAGAGCAGGCCGACGACGGCGGTCACGGCGCCGGCCGAGAGCAGGGCCACGCTCCACCACCACTGCGGCGGGCCGAGAAGGTCGAACGCGATCCGGATGAAGCCGTAGATCGCGACCTTGGTCATGATGCCGCTCATGAGCGCCGAAACATGGCTGGGCGCGGCCGGGTGAGCCAGCGGCAGCCAGACGTGCAGGGGGACCAGGCCCGCCTTCGAGCCGGTCCCGACCAGGGCGAGGATGAGCGCCACCCCCGTCAGCGGCCCGGCGCCGCCGAACGCCAGCATGGAGACGAAGTCGTAATGCCCCTGTGGCCCGGCCAGCAGGCCGAAGGCCAGCAGCAGGGCCAGGGTGCCGAAGCTGGCCATGACCAGATAGACATAGCCGGCCAGCGTATTGCCCGGCTCCTTGTGGTGCGACATCACCAGGGCCCACGACATGACCGACATGAATTCCCAGGAGACGAGGAAGGTGAAGGCGTCGCCGGCCAGCACCACCAGGCTCATCCCGGCGAGAAACGCCGGATAGAAGGGCAGCACGCGCTCGGGCGAAGGCTCGTGGCGGCCGTAGCCGATCGCATAGACGCTGGCGGCGCAGCCGCCGAAGCCGACGATGGCGAGGAACAGCGCCGCCAGGGCGTCGAGACGGTAGTGGGAGCCGATCCAGGGCACCCCGAGCGGAAGCACGAGGGTTTCGCCCCCGCCCCGCAACAGGCCCCAGAGCGCCAGCGCCCCGATCCCGGCGCCGATCGCGGCGCACAACGGATAGGTCAAAACCTGAACCGGGCGTGTCCGTCCCCCGACGGCGGCGAGCGCCCCGAGCGCGAGCAGGGCGGCGATGGACCAGATCACGGCGGGTAAGACGGTAGGATTCATGCCCTTGTCGGCGCTGGAGGGAGTCCTCGGACCTCAACCGGCGAGCGTTCGCCGCGGTCCGGTTGTGCCTGCCTGTAACCGGTCTCCCGTCTTGCCCATGGGAATCTCGCGCATGACGCGAACGCGGTCCGACAAACGCTTTGCCGTACGCCCCTGGGCGGTGAAGCGGACGAAGGGCTTCGACCGCGCCACTGACTATATTTACATCTATCGTGATGTCCACCGCATCACGTAAATTTCCGTATTCCGCACCGGTGGACGCCTGCCACACAAAGCGGGTGGCCGCCGCGGGCGCCTGTCCGCCGGCGCGGGCGTCCGGAGGGGGCACGCCTGACCGACCCAGCGATCGTGAGGTATTTGCATTCTTTGATGATATTTAATACGGCATTTGTGATCGCTTACATCGATTTATCCATCTGATTCCCGGAGCCTCCCCTCCATGCGTGACATCGTCATCGTTTCCGCCGCGCGCACGCCGGTGGGCGTCTTCAACGGCGCCTTCGCCGGCCTGGCGGCGCATGAACTGGGCGCCGTGGCCATAAAGGCGGCGGTGGCGCGCGCCGGCCTGGAGCCGGATCAGGTGGACGAGGTGATCCTCGGACAGGTCCTGCAGGCGGGTGCGGGGATGGGCCCGGCGAGGCAGGCCTCGAGAGGGGCCGGCGTACCGGTCGAGAGTCCGGCCTGGTCGCTCAACCAACTGTGCGGCTCGGGCTTGCGCGCCGTCGCCGTGGGGATGCAGCAGATCCTGTGCGGGGACGCCGACATCGTGGTCGCCGGCGGCCAGGAGAGCATGAGTCAGGCCCCGCACGCCGCCCATCTGCGCGGCGGACAGAAGATGAGCGACCTGGCCCTGGTCGACACCATGATCAAGGACGGTCTGTGGGACGCCTTCAACGGCTACCACATGGGACAGACGGCCGAAAACGTCGCGAGCCGATGGGGCCTGTCGCGCCGGGCCCAGGATGAGTTCGCGGTCGCGTCGCAGAACAAGGCCGACGCCGCCCGACGAGCCGGCAAATTCGGGGCCGAGATCGCCGCGGTCGCCGTGAGGGGGCGCAGGAGTGAAGCGACGATCGATCAGGACGAGTATATCCGGCCCGGGACGACGCTGGAAAGCGTCTCCCGCCTGCGCCCGGCCTTCTGCAAGGAGGGCACGGTCACGGCGGCCAACGCCGCCGGCATCAACGACGGCGCCGCGGCCCTGGTTCTGATGTCGGCCGCCGAAGCCGCGCGCCTCAAGCTCAGCCCGCTCGCCCGGATCGCCTCCTGGGCCCAGGCCGGCGTCGAGCCGGACATCATGGGAACCGGGCCCATCCCCGCGAGCCGCAGCGCGTTGCGAAAGGCGGGCTGGTCCGTCGGCGACCTCGACCTTGTCGAGGCCAACGAAGCCTTCGCCGCCCAATCGCTTTGCGTGATTCAGGAGCTCGAGCTCGACCCGGCCAGGGTCAACGTCAATGGCGGGGCGATCGCGATCGGCCACCCTCTCGGGGCGTCCGGCGCGCGCATCCTCACCACCCTGGTTTATGAGATGCACCGGGGCGGCGCGAAGAAGGGTCTGGCGACCCTGTGCATCGGCGGCGGGATGGGCGTGGCCATGTGTCTCGAGAAGGCCTGACCGCGGCGACCGCAAACGGCGGGCGCCACCGTGCGTCACCGTCTCGCCGGCTGTCAGGCGCGGGTCGCCCCGGCGCCGGACCGGGATTTGCGGGCCAGCGACAGGACGGCCGCGAAGGTGGCGACGCCGTGGGCGATGGTGGTGAGCAGGGGCTCGCGGACGAGAAACCACGGCTGCAGGGCCGCGCAGCGCGCAGCGCTCGCGAACAGGTGGTTTTCCAGGATGAGCCACCACAGCACCGCCATCGCGCCCCAGAGCACGGTCCCGAAGCCGGCGTTCAGCGTCTGTCGCCAGGCCTCGGGGGTGAAGTCCCGTCCGTCCGGCGCGTTGCGCAGAGGCTCGGCCCAAACCGCCCAGTATCGGCGTGACCCGGCGAACAGAAGCCCGGCGGCGATGAGATTGATCGCGGTGAGATGGATATCGAAGACCCAGGCGCGTTCGCCGAACGCGCCGACCGCGCCGCCCCCGCAACCTGGCCCTCCCGCCAGACCATAGACGGGCCACAGGAGTCTGCCCACGATCTCCACCCAGGTCGAGACCGCGGCGCCGAACCGGCCGTACGGATGGGCCAGGGCGTGGATGACGACCGCGGCGTAACCCAGGTTGAAGATCGCGCCCAGCAGCACGACGTCGCCGGCGATCGGCATTCGGGGCCGCGGCGGCTGGTGGGATTGGCGGTCGGTCTCGGCCGGTTGGCTGGATGTCCACATCACCGTCCTCACACATCACAACAGAGCGTCCTGGATGGGCCCGGGCCAACGTTGGCCGTCCGGCGCCGCAGGGCCAGCGCCCCGGCCGAGCGGGCCCCTGTGAATGATGCGCATAACGTGCGTCTTGATAGACTGAACATCAAGGTCTATGTTCAGTGGTGCTTGCTCGACCGGCTCGTCGCCCCTGGCGATCCGGGGCGGGCGCGCCGCGCCCGGCTTTCCTTGGAGCCATGACGAGGCCAACCAGAGGGTTACGATCCGTGGGACTTGAAGGCCGGGACGCCCGGTTGAGGACGTCGGCGACGCAAAGGCCGCTGTCGCCGCATCTTCAGGTGTGGCGCTGGCATCTGGCCATGCTGACGTCCATCCTCCATCGCGCGAGCGGCCTGGCCCTCTACGGCGGCGCCCTGGTGCTGGCGGGATGGGTGGTCGCCCTGGCCGGCGGGCCGGACCTGTTCGACGCCTACCGGGGCCTGCTGGGGTCGCCGCCCGGCAAGGGGATCCTGTTCGCGGTGACGCTCGCGATCTTCTACCACCTCGCCAACGGCATCCGGCACCTGGTCTGGGATTGCGGACTTGGATTCGATGTCAAGGCGGCCAACGCCACGGCCCTTGTCGTCATCGCCTTCGCCGTCGCCGCCAGCGTTTCGGTCTGGGTGTTCGCCGCCTTCGCGGGAGCGCTGTGATGCAAAGCCTGCGCACACCGCTCTCCCGCGCCCGCGGGTCCGGCTCGGCCAGGCAGGGCGTCGGCCACTGGATCTCCGAACGGATCACAGCCGCGGCCCTGATCCCTCTGGTGTTGTGGGGTCTGGCCGCGGCTCTTCAGCTGGCGACGGAGGACTACCCCGGCGCCGTCGCATGGATGCGCGCCTCTCCCCTCAACCCGGTCCTCCTGGCCCTGCTGGCGTCGGTCAGTTTCTGGCACATGCAGGCGGGCCTGCGGGTCGTCATCGAGGACTATATCCACCGCGCCGGAACCAGGGCCGCCCTGCTGCTCGGCAATCTGTCCGTCTGCGCCCTGGCCGGGTCGATCGCTGTGTTTTGCATTCTCAAGGTCGCGCTCGGAGGCGCCTGAAACCCATGCCGGCCTACCAGTTCATCGACCATGGGTTCGACGTCGTCGTCGTCGGCGCCGGCGGCGCCGGTTTGCGGGCGGCGCTGGGCTGCGCCGACGCGGGCCTGTCGACCGCCTGCGTCTCCAAGGTCTTCCCGACCCGATCGCATACCGTGGCGGCCCAGGGCGGCATCTCCGGCAGCCTCGGCAACATGGGCGAGGACGACTGGCGCTGGCACATGTACGACACCGTCAAGGGCTCGGACTGGCTGGGCGACCAGGACGCCATCGAATACCTGTGCCGCAACGCCCCGGCGGCGATCTACGAACTCGAGCACTGGGGCGTGCCCTTCTCTCGCACCGAGGACGGCAAGATCTACCAGCGCGCCTTCGGCGGCATGACGCGAAACTTCGGCGAGGGCCCGGTGCAGCGCACCTGCGCCGCCGCCGACCGGACCGGCCACGCCATGCTGCATACGCTCTACGGGCAGGCGCTCAGGAGCAACGTCCAGTTCTTCGTCGAGTATTTCGTTCTCGACCTCATCATGGACGAGGGCGTCTGCCGGGGCGTCACGGCCTGGAAGCTCGACGACGGGACCCTGCATCGTTTCCGGGCCCAGAAGGTCATCCTGGCCACCGGCGGCTACGGCCGCGCCTATTTCTCCTGCACCAGCGCCCATACCTGCACGGGCGACGGCGGCGGCATGGTGCTGCGCGCCGGCCTGCCCCTGCAGGACATGGAATTCGTCCAGTTCCATCCCACCGGCATCTACGGCGCCGGCTGCCTGATCACCGAGGGCGTGCGCGGCGAGGGCGGCTATCTGACCAATTCCGAGGGCGAGCGGTTCATGGAGCGCTATGCGCCGTCCGCCAAGGACCTGGCGTCGCGCGACGTGGTCTCGCGCGCCATGACCATCGAAATCCGCGAGGGCCGCGGCGTCGGACCGAAGAAGGACCACATCTTCCTGCACCTGGACCATCTCGACCCGAAGATGATCGCCGAACGCCTGCCGGGCATCTCGGAAAGCTCGAAGATCTTCGCCGGCGTCGACGTGACCCGGGAGCCCATCCCGGTCATCCCGACGGCGCACTACAACATGGGCGGCATCCCGACCAATTATCACGGCGAGGTCCTGACCCTGCGCGACGGCGACCCGGACAGCATCGTGCCCGGTCTGATGGCGGTGGGCGAGGCCGCCTGCGTCTCGGTGCACGGCGCCAACCGGCTCGGATCGAACTCCCTGACGGATCTGGTGGTCTTCGGTCGCGCGGCGGCGCTGCGCGCGGCCAGCCAGTTGCAGGCCGGCGCGGACGTCCCCGACCTCCGGCCGGCGCTGACCGAGCCGCATCTTGAGCGCTTCGACCGCTTCCGGTCGGCGAACGGATCGATCTCCACGGCTGCGCTCCGAACGGATATGCAGCGGGCCATGCAGGAGGACTGCACTGTCTTCCGGACCGCGACGACGCTCGCGCGGGCGGTGGACCGGATCGCCGGGGCGGCGCGGCGGATCGGCGAGGTGCAGGTCAGCGACCGCAGCCTGATCTGGAACACGGATCTGGTCGAGACCCTCGAACTCGACAATCTGCTGGGCCAGGCGGTCGTCACCGTCAACTCGGCGCAGGCTCGCCAGGAGAGTCGCGGCGCCCACGCTCGGGAAGACTTCCCGGACCGCGACGACGCGACGTGGATGAAGCACACCCTGGCCTGGTTCGATCCAGGCACGGGCGCGGTCCGGCTCGACTACCGCCCGGTGCATGCTCACACCCTGACCGACGACGTGGCCTACGTCGAGCCGAAGCGGCGGGTCTACTGATGACCGCGAACTCATAGGAACGGGCAATGGTCGAACTGGCGCTTCCCAAAAACTCCCGCGTCCAGAAGGGACGTCATCACCCCGCCCCCGCCGGGGCGGGCGAGACCCGAACCTTCCGCGTCTACCGCTATGATCCCGAGCGTCCGGACAATCCCTGCTGGGACACCTATGAGGTCGATCTTGAGGCCTGCGGCCCGATGGTTCTCGACGCGCTGATCCACATCAAGAATGCGATGGACCCGACCCTGGCCTTCCGACGCTCGTGCCGCGAAGGCGTTTGCGGCTCCTGCGCCATGAACATCGGCGGTCGCAACACCCTGGCCTGCACCCAGGCGCACGCGGAAATTCCCGGCAAGGACTGCCAGATAGCGCCCCTGCCGCACATGCCCGTCATCAAGGATCTGGTGCCGGACATGACCCTGTTCTACGCCCAGTATGCCTCCATCGAGCCCTGGCTGCACACCACCACGCCGGAGCCCCAGACGGAGTGGCTGCAGAGCCCGCAGGACCGCGAGAAGCTCGACGGGCTCTACGAGTGCATCCTGTGCGCCTGCTGCACCACCTCGTGTCCCAGCTACTGGTGGAATGGCGAGAAATACCTCGGACCCGCCACCCTGCTTCAGGCCTATCGCTGGGTGGTCGACAGCCGCGACGAGTCGACGGGCGAGCGACTCGACGCCCTCGAGGATCCCTTCAAGCTCTACCGCTGCCATACGATCATGAACTGCGCCCAGGTCTGTCCCAAAGGCCTCAATCCCGCCAAGGCGATCGCGGAGGTCAAGAAGAGGCTCGTCGAGCGGGTGCTGTAACCGCCCGCCGGGATCGCGGGCGCGTGAGGGACCCCGGCCGGATCGAACGCCGGTCGTCATCCGCCCCGCGGAGATAATCGTTACAGCGGCGAGTGACCGTCCATGGGACCGGCGGGCGGAAATCAGGGACCCTCAGCGACGGAGAGCGACCGGAGCCGCCCCTGACGCTGGCGCCAGAGGCCTTCGCGACGCTGCCCCTGCCCGGCGAGAGGGAATCGAACTGGCGGCGCCCTCAGACGTCGAGCGGCGGCCTTCGCGGCGGCCGGCGATCGATCAGGCGCACGCCGCGACCCGTTCCCTCGCTGCGCGCCCCTTCCACGATCAATTCGACGCCGGAGTCATTGATCGCATTGGCCACCTTCTCCAGGCTATCGACCACCGCCCGTACGATGCCGTCGCTTGCCTCCATGCGCTGGATCGTGGGCAGGGAAACGCCCGAAAGCCGGGCCAACTCCTTCTGGTCAATGCCGAGGAGCGCCCGCGCGGCCTTCATCTGTGCACCAGTGATCATTGGCCTATCTACGATGATGGTTTGGCCATCAGCAAGAGGAATGATCCTCTCCGTCGCGCCTGACCTGTCCCGTTGATGGTGCGAGCGGCCGCGCGCCCCTTGGCCGACCGCCCCGGGTGCGGGGGGGCGAGAACCACCCACGCAACCGACCAGCTGATTTGCCAGACCATTTTCCTGATACTTGACACATCAGCAAACAAGTATGATGCTATCCTCAACGCTTTCAAGCAGGCACACCTCATGCGTTCCGATCCCCGCAGCGCGCTCCGGCTCGCCCAGACTGAAGAGCGCCTCGGCGCGCGGCCCGGGCGGAGCGTCGGCCCGTGATCACGGGCGCCCAGTTGCGCGCCGCGCGCGCCCTGCTCGGCATGGACCAGCGCGAGCTCGCCGAACGCGCGGGGCTGTCGGTTCCCACCATCCAGCGGATGGAAGGATCGGACGGGTCGGTGCGGGCGGTGGTCGACAGCCTGGAGAAGGTCATGGACGCGCTGACCGACGCGGGCGTGGAGATGATCGCCGACGGAGCCCTCACGCAAGGTGTGGGCCGGGGGGTGAGGCTTTTGAATCGGCGAGCAAAGGAACGGACGTATGAAGCGGGTCGCGAGGCCGAACGGGCCGGCGCAACGAGGACCACCTCCGGTTCGGCCTGACGAGCCCGGGCTCCCCCTCCTGGCGGTCCCCGCCGGCGACCGCGCGCCAGCGCTTTTCCGGAGCGCGCCGGATGGCGCGCCGGGATCGGAGCTCTCCGCGCCAATGATGTCCGGTCCCGCCGCGCCCGGGCCGGGCCGGCGGTCGTTGTGGACCGGGCTGTCGCGCGGCGCGCGCGGCCATTGCCCTCACTGCGGCGTCGGACGGCTCTTTCGCGCCTATCTCAAGATCGCCCCCACATGCGCGGTCTGCGGGCACGACAATGATCAATACCCGGCCGACGACGCGCCGCCCTATTTCACCATCTTCATCGTCGGCCACCTCGTCATCGCGCCCCTGCTGACCTTTCGCTTCATCTGGTCCCTGCCGCCGGCCCAGGTTCTCGCGGTCCTGCTGCCGACGCTCACGGTCCTGACCCTGGCCCTGCTGCCCGTCGTCAAGGGCGGCGTCGTCGGCGTCCTCTGGGCGGTCGGCAAACCACCCGCCGCCTGAAAGACACCGACATGCCTCTGCAAGAGCAACGCGCCCGGGACGACGAGGACGCCCTGGAGTTCCACCGGTCTCCCCGGCCGGGCAAGATCGCCATCGCCGCGACCA
>NZ_JAVHLH010000010.1:9672-17649 GCF_031082345.1 Brevundimonas sp.
GGACCTGAGCCTGGCCTATTCTCCGGGCGTCGCGGCGCCGGTGTTGCGGATCGCTGAAGATCGGGACGCCGCCTACGACTACACCTCCAAGGGCAACCTGGTCGGCGTGATCTCCAACGGCACCGCGATCCTGGGCCTCGGCGACCTCGGGTCGCTGGCGTCCAAGCCCGTGATGGAGGGCAAGGCGGTGCTCTTCAAGCGGTTCGCCGATCTCGACGCCTTCGACATCGAGGTGGACACCCGCGACGCCGACGCCTTCATCGCCGTGGTCCGCCACATCGGCGCGACCTTCGGCGGCGTGAACCTGGAGGACATCTCCAGCCCGGACTGCTTCCGCATCGAGGCGGCCCTCCAGGACCTCGTCGACGTCCCGGTGTTCCATGACGACCAGCACGGCACCGCCATCATCTGCACGGCGGCCCTGATCAACGCCTGCGAGGTGACCGGCCGCCGGATCGAGGACGTCCGGCTCGTGCTCTGCGGCGCCGGAGCGGCGGGGCTGGGGTCCATCACCCTGATGAAGGCCCTGGGCGTGCGGGCGGAGAACACCACCCTGGTCGACATCGACGGCGTGGTCTACCGCGGCCGGCCGGTGGGCATGGACCAGTGGAAGGCGGCGCACGCCACCGATACCCCCCATCGGACGCTCGCCGAGGCGATCGCCGGCGCCGACGTCTTCGTCGGCGTATCCACCAAGGGCGTGCTGACGCCGGCCATGGTGGCGTCCATGGCGCCCGATCCGATCATCTTAGCCCTGGCCAATCCGGATCCGGAGATCACGCCCGAGGAGGTCCTGGCCGTGCGCCAGGACGCGATCATGGCGACCGGGCGGTCGGACTATCCGAACCAGGTCAACAACATCCTCGGCTTTCCGTACATCTTCCGCGGCGCCCTGGATGTCCGGGCGCGGTCCATCAACCACCAAATGAAGGTCGCCGCGGCCCGCGCCCTGGCGATGCTGGCGCGCGAGGACGTGCCCGACGAGGTGGCGGTGGCCTATCAGGGCCGGCGCGTGAAGTTCGGCCGCGACTACATCATCCCCTCCCCTTTCGATCCGAGGCTGATCTGGTATGTGCCGCCCTTCGTCGCCGAGGCGGCCATGGCGAGCGGCGTCGCGCGGCGTCCGATCGCGGACATGGACGCCTACCGGGCGGCGCTGAGCCGCCGCCTCGACCGCTCGGCGGGTTTCCTGCAGCACATCACCGAGGCGGTCCGCGGCGGCCCGCTCCAGCGCATCGTCTTCGCCGAGGGCGAGGAGTCCGGGGTGATCCGGGCGGCGGCGGCCATGAAGGCCCAGGGTCTGGCGGAACCGGTCCTGGTCGGCCGCGAAGCGCTGATCCGGGCGAATGCGGCGGCGGCCGGCCTCGAAGGGGAGGATTTTCAGGTCCGGATCGTCAATTCGGGCCTTTCCGACCGTACGGCTGACTATGTCGACCACCTCTACGCCCGCCTCCAGCGGAACGGCTATCTGCGCCGGGATGTTCAACGCCTCGTCAATCTGGACCGCAACTCCTTCGCCGCCGCCATGGTCGCCATGGGCGACGCCGATGCGATCGTCACCGGCGTGACGCGCGGCTTCGACCAGTCTCTGAAGGAGGTGCTGCGCGTGGTCGACGCCGAACCTGGCGCACGCCTGCTGGGGCTCTCGGCCTTGCTCACGCGAAGCCGCACCATCTTCGTGGCCGACACCTCCGTCTGCGAACGTCCGAGCGCCGAAGACCTGGTGGAGATCGCGCATGGCGCGGCAGCGGCCGTGCGCAGGCTCGGGCACGTTCCGCGGGTCGCGTTCCTGTCTTCCTCCACCTTCGGCAATCCCCAGGGCGAGCAGCCGCAACGGGTCCGCGAGGCGGTGGCGCTGATGGACGCCCGCGGCGCCGACTTCGAATATGAGGGGGAGATCCCGCCCGACGTGGCCCTCGACCCGGGTCTCTGGGACCGCTATCCCTTCATGAGGTTGACGCAGCCCGCCAATCTTCTGGTGATGCCGGCGATCCATTCGGCGGCCATCGCCACGAAACTGGTCCAGGCGTTGGGAGAGGTCGAGGTCATAGGTCCCATGCTTCAGGGTCTCGCGCATCCCGTCCAGATCTGCCGGCTTGGCGATGGAGTGTCCCGCATCGTCACCCTGGCGACCGTCGCGGCCTTCGAGGCTCAACAGCGGCGCGCCGGCGCGTCGGCGAGCCGGAGCGTCTAGATGCCTTTCCCGCGCCGCGAGATCCCGCGATCCGGACCGCGCCGATGGCTGACCAGCCAGGTCGCCATCGTTCTTCTCCGCCTCTCGGCCGTTCTGTTCGCCCTGGGCGCCCTGAAGCTTTGCGGAGCCTTCTGACGAAGGCCGGTCCGGCGGCGGCAAGGCCGCGACCTCACACGACCCCGGTGATGCGTTGATTCCCTTGCTTGATGCCTGAACTATCAATCGTTATCATTGAGTCCATCCCCGGCGCTCTTGGCGAGGAGCAGCGCAGCCTCCACCGGCGCTGCCAACTCGCGATTCGGTCGGAGGACAGGCGCAGGCCGAAACGTCGTCTGACAGAGGCGTCCGGCTTGCGAAGGCTGGCTGAGGAGTTGCAGATGGGCGCTGAACCCGGCGAAGACGACTATGTGTACGACGAGGTCAGGGATGAATGGATCAGCGCGCGGGAAGCGGCGGCCGCGCCCAGGCCGGTGAAAGGCGTCCGCGACGCCGTGGGCAATCTGCTTTCGGACGGCGACAGCGTCACCCTGGTGAAGGATCTCAAGGTCAAGGGCGCGAATCAGACCCTGAAGCGGGGCGCCCTGATCAAGTCGATCCGCCTGACCGACGATGACCAGGAAATCGACTGCCGCTGCGAAGGCATCAAGGGCCTCGTCCTCCGGGCGGAGTTCGTTCGCAAGGTGTAGTGGGAGCCCAGGTTCAAGGACCGATTTTGGTCAGGCGGCCTGGTCCTCGACGGATCCCAGATGCCTCACGTCCACCTCAGTCAACACCGCCGTCGACTTCGCGAAATCGACGGGTTTGAGCATGTTGTAGTTGTCCGCTCCCGCAGACCAGACCTGTTCCCGGCCTCCCGGGCGCGCCGAAGACGACAGACGATGGGCGTCTCCAGGTTGCCCCCTGTCGGACATGTGCTGAGCCGCCACGTTCAGTGCGATCTCGCGTATTCCGCCGCGACTGCATCAGGAAAACGCGTCTGTGCTCCGGCGGCCCATGTTGAGGGGACCATCGCGCTTGGCACGACGCCGATCAGGTCCGAAATAGGTGTCCCCGGAGATGAACGGTCTGGGATGAAACACCAACATCTCCACGCGCTTGAGGACCGCGGCCGGGACGATCGGCTTGACCAGGAATTCGTTGACGCCGGCGTCGCGGGCCTTGAATACGTGCTCCTGCTCGGAATGGCCGGTGACCATGATGATGGGCAGATGGGGACTGACACTGCCCGGGTTGCGCAGGAACCGCGTGAATTCCAAGCCATTCATCGGCGCCATGCTGTAATCCACAATAGCGAAATCGAACGTCCGAGTGCGCAGTATCTCCAGCGCTTCCGTGCCGTCGCACGCTTGCCGGATCTTGTTGAGACCGACCGAAGCGAGGACGCTCATGAGGATGAGCCGCACGTGCGCGTTGTCGTCAACCACGAGAGCTGACAGGCGCGACAACGCCGTCATGCCTCCACCCCAATGACGCGCAGACGGCAGGACCCGCGCGCCGATACGCCCTGTCCCAGGAAGATCCGCCATCGGGATTGTTGCTGCCTCATCAGTTGAGCGCTTTGCTCACGCCGAGAGGCGTCTGCTGATGCTGCACCAGGCGCCAACGGCCGTCATCGCGCCGCCACGTCGAGGTGCACAGCGCTCGGCAGGACGGCGCCCCTGGACGGCGGCCCTCGCCCACATATGCCAAGACTACTAGATCCTCGTCGATCCAACCGATGTCCTGTTCGACAATGTGGACCGACGCCCAGCGCGGCGCCGAGAGCCGACCGGCCCCGGCCTGTTGCTCCGCGAGCACACCGACCGGTTCTGTAAAGGCTATCACCCCGTTCGGATGAACGAGCCGAGCCCAAGTCTCCGGTCCCTCGATCCAGAGCCGTTCCTCCAAGTTCCAGATGTCGTTGTCATCCTCCTGCCTGGTCACTTCGACTCCTCTCCGGTGCTAAGTTGCCGATCGCTGCCCCTTGAAGCCGCGATCGCTCCCGGGATTACAACAGCGGACGCGGAACCAAGGGGGTCTCGGAATAGTCGGCCAGCCGTTCCAGCCCGGCCGGATCCAGCATGGTGAGCTGCTGTTGCTCGAAGATGAAAAGGCCGCGCCGTTGCAGCCGTTTCAAGGTCTTGTTCGTATGGACCAGCGAGAGGCCGAGAGCATCGGCGAGATGCACCTGTGTCAGCGGAATATGGATCGGATCGACCGCCATGGGGTCCAGCAAGCGGGTCCGCTTGTACAGGTTGACCATCAACATCGCGATCCGCTCCGCAGCGGAGCGACGTCCGACCGAAGTCAGGATATCGTCGACCAGTTTTTCTTCCTTGGCCGTGAGCCAGGTCGTGTCGAAGGCGAGTTCTGGATAGTTTCGGTAGAGTTCCCAAATCTTGGGTCGGGCGTGACGGCACAATCGGGCATTCGTCAGCGCCTCCACGCCATGAGCTGAATCTCCCAGCATATGGGCCTGGAAGCCAATGACGTCCCCCGGCAGCAGAAAATTCAGGATCTGGCGCCGCCCGTCACGCAACGTCTTGTAACGGAAGGCCCAACCCGAGAAGAGCGTGTAAAGTGGAGGGTTCTGCGAGCCTTCTTCAATGATTGTGACGCCGGCAAGGGCGTCGACCTGGCCAAGCCGCATGCCTTCGATGAATGCGATCTCTTCCGGAGTGTTGCTCCTGAACACCGGAAGCGCGCGCAACGGACAGGCTGCGCAAGGCACGGTGGGCGGAATCGATTCGATCACCGAACTACTCGTTGTACTGGCAGGCTCTCGCCGGGGAGACCGTGCGGGGATGGGTCACCTTGGCAATAGCGCATCCGGCCACCTTCGCCATATGTCATAAGACATAACGGTCACGCTTCGGATGTCCTAATGCCACGAGGCTGGGGAGCGATACGGACGGGGAAGCTCAGTATTGGAAACGATGCCGGACGGAAGGTCGGGCCTGACCGCCAGCGGGCCAAGGATTCTGGTCATCGATGACCAGACCGACGTCCGCAAGAGGATCGCCGATGGGTTGACCGAATTGCACTTCGATGTCCTGGAAGCCGCCACCCTCGCCGAAGCCTCCGAGACTGTGGCTCAAGGTCCGCCCTTTGGCGCCGTTGTTGTCGATGTCGCTTTGAAGGATGGCTTCGGCGAAAGCTTCGCCAAGCTGATGAGGGCGGCCTCTCCGGGGACCCCGGTGATCATTGTCACAGGCTATGGCGAGTCCGCCATGCGCGAGAGGCTGTCGTCCGATCCTGGCCTCGCCGTATTGGGCAAGCCCCTTTGTCTGGAGGTCTTGGCCAGGGCCCTGGCCACCCTGGGGGTGGAGCCGCACCCCTAGATCCACCCTCGGGGCGACGCGGGTCCGGGCGCGCTCCGCTTTCCAGACCCGATCAGCCGGAATCGCCTGCTTCGCAGGTCCGTGCGCCATTTCCATCAAACGAGTAATTTCATGAACGACAGGTCGTCCGCCGATCGAGGCCGGGTCTCCACCGGAATCGCCGATCTCGACACTATTCTCGGCGGCGGCGTCACCGCCAACCGCGCCTATCTGCTCGAGGGCGCGCCCGGTAGCGGCAAGACCACCATCGCCCTGCAGTTTCTGCTGGAAGGCGCGCGCATTGGCGAGCGCGGGCTCTACATCACACTGTCTGAGACCGCTGCCGAGCTCACCGAAGTGGCGCGAAGCCACAACTGGAAGCTCGACGACATCGAACTTTTCGAACTCGTCAATGAAGAGGGGCTCAACCAGGACCGGGAGCAGTCAATACTCGACCCCTCCGAAGTCGAGCTTGGTGAAACCATCCAGGGCGTGATCGCTTGCGTGGATCGGCTGCAGCCCTCCCGCGTCGTGTTCGACAGCCTGTCAGAGATGAAGCTGCTGGCCCAGAACTCCCTGCGTTACCGGCGCCAAATCCTGGCGCTGAAGCAATATTTCTCCACCCGCCAATGTACGGTTTTCTTGCTTGATGACCGCAGCTCGGACCCTGGCGACCTGCAGCTACACAGCATTGCACACGGCGTGATCACCCTGGAACAGGCGGCCCAGGAGTACGGCTCGGAGCGACGCCGCCTGCGCGTTGTCAAAATGCGGGGCGTAAAGTACCGCGGCGGCTTTCATGACTTCGCCATCGAAACCGGCGGCGTGGCGGTGTTTCCCCGGCTGGTGGCGGCCGGGCATCACCGTGAGTTCACCGGCGATCTCGCTTTGACTGGCGTTGAGCGCCTGGACCAGATGTTGGGTGGAGGCATGTCGCCAGGCACGAACACCCTGCTCAACGGGCCGTCCGGCGTCGGCAAGACGACGACCGCCGTACGTTGCGGGTTGACCGCACTCGAGCGCGGGGACAAGGCCGCCTACTATCTGTTCGACGAAGGCAAGGCGACTATGCTGGCCCGCGCCAGATCCATGGGCATGGACCTTCAATACCACATCGACAGCGGCCAACTACAGATATCCCAGATCGACCCCGCGGAACTGTCGCCTGGCGAGTTCGCCAACAGGGTGCGGCGGGCGGTGGAACACGATGGGGTCCGCTTCATCGTCATCGACAGCCTGAACGCCTTCTTACAAGCGATGCCGGGCGAGAAATATCTGCTGCTGCAGATGCACGAAATGCTGAGCTATCTGAACCAGCAGGGCGTGATCACGGTGCTCATCCTCGGGCAGCACGGAATCGTCGGCGAGGTACGTTCTGAAGTTGACCTGAGCTACCTCTCGGACACCATCGTGCTGTTCCGCTACTTCGAGGCCCGCGGCAGCGTCTACAAGGCGCTTTCGGTCGCCAAGAGCCGCACCAATCCTCATGAGTCGAGCATCCGGGAGTTTCTGCTCGGGCCGACCGGCGTCAAGATCGGCGAGCCTCTGGAGGATTTCGAGGGGGTGCTGAGCGGCCTGCCGAACTATCGGGGTAAGACGCCCTTGATGGCTGCAGAACCGGCCGCGGCGGACGCCTAGGTTGGAAGATCGGATTCTGATCCTAGCGCCGAAGGGCCGCGACGCCGAGGTGATTCACCAGGTCCTCGCCGGGCCTGGACGAGTGTGTGTCGTTTGTCGGGATGTCGCCTCCCTTGCAACGGAAATGGGACGGGGCGCGGGCGCCGTCCTGATTACCGAGGAGGCATTGGCCAGTGCGGACCGCACTGCGCTGGTCGACCAGATAGAAGCCCAGCCCTCCTGGTCCGACCTGCCCATCATTCTGCTTTCGACCAAACGGTCAGGGACCCGGCCGCCGGAGGCGGTTACGATTCTCGAGGACCTCGGAAATGTCCTTGTCATGGAACGTCCCATCCATGGCGAGACCCTGGCGAGGGCCGCGAGTTCGGCTCTAAGGGCGCGGCGCAAACAGTATCAGACGCGAAGCCATCTGGAACAGCTCGGGGCCGCCGAAGAGCGTCTGACACAGTTGAACGCGACGCTTGAATCACGGATCGAGGAACGCACCGAAGAGCTGTCTCAGGCAAACAATCGCCTGATGGCCGAGAGCGCCGAGCGTGAGCGCGCCCAGCAAGCCTTCGTCCAGTCCCAGAAGATGGAGGCGGTGGGCCAGCTCACGGGTGGCATCGCGCACGACTTCAACAACCTGCTTACCGTCATCGTCGGAAATCTGGAGTTGGCCGAGCGCCGTATCGCCGATGAGAAGGCGGTCCGTCTCGTGGGCTTCGCCCGAGAAGCCGCCGATCGGGCGGCGAGGCTGACGCATCAGCTCCTTGCGTTTTCGAGAACCCAAAAGCTCGTGCTGCGTCCCGTGAACGTCAACAGGCTTGTCGCCGGCACGGATGATCTGCTCAAGCGCACAATCGG
>NZ_JAVHLH010000010.1:17659-24640 GCF_031082345.1 Brevundimonas sp.
GGACCAGGCTTTCGACGCAGGAGCCGTGGGCGATGGCTGACGCCCACCAGCTCGAACTGGCGCTTCTGAATCTGGCGATCAACGCCCGGGACGCCATGGGCGACCGCGGCACGCTGATGATCGAGAGCGCCGAACGCTTGGCGGCCGACGGGCAAGGCATGTTCGTCGTGATTAGCGTGACGGATACCGGCCCGGGCATTCCGCCTCATTTACTTGAAAAGGTCTTTGATCCGTTCTTTACGACGAAGCCCGTCGGCAAGGGCACCGGGCTTGGACTGAGCCAGGTCTATGGAATCGCCAAACAGTCCGGCGGTTTCGTCCGGATCGACAGCCAGGAAGGTCAGGGCGCGACCATCGAAATCTGGCTTCGTTCGTCGTCGGCTGAACCAGAGGAAAAGCACGCACCCGCACCGGTTCGCCCAGCCAACGGAGTCGCTCAAGCCCGAATTCTGGTGGCCGATGACGACGGCGGCGTGCGAACCTTCATCTGCGACTGCCTGCGCGCGGCGGGCTACGAAGTCATCGAGGCTGCGGACGGCCAGGAGGCGTTGCAGTTCCTCACCCAGCAGGCGCCGGACCTTCTGATTGTCGACTTCGCCATGCCGGGGTTGAACGGCGTGGATGTGGTGAAGCGTGCCCGACAGCAAGTCCCGGACCTGCCGATCATCCTTGCTACGGGCTATGCTGACATGAAGGCGGTGGAAGCCGTCATGGCTCCTGACCGCATTCTCAGAAAGCCGTTCAGGGTCGACGATCTCGAGGCAGCCGTCGCTCTCGCGCTGGGTCAAACGGAACAGGCGGAGATCGAAAAATGACCTATCTTACGGTCTCCCTCATCCCAATTTTCGCGGCAGCCCCCGGACAAACACGGCGGTCACCCAATCGCAAAAGCGCCGTCGCAAGGACGGCCGGTCCGGCTCCGCCTGCCTTCCCGTACCCCTGTACAACTTGACGACCATTCTGACAGCAACTCGTCCCCAATATCTGGAAACGCCGATGTCTCTTTTGAAGTTCCTGCGTCCGATCCCGTACAGTTTAGATAACGACTTGGGATTAGAAGATCATGTCGGCGGACGCGCTCGGAAACTCGGGACCTCTCCAAGCACGACCCCCCCGCTCTTCTTGTCCGGACAAGGCTCGGTGGTTTATGTGTCAGGTGGGTGGGTCCAAGCCGGAGACTTGATGTGACCAAGCGTAAAATGCCCAAGCCTATGGCCACCGGGATTGCCGGCCTTGATGAAATCCTCAGGGGCGGACTGCCGCCATCCAATCTGTACATGCTGCAAGGCAACCCCGGCGCCGGCAAGACCACCGCGGCGCTGCAGTTTCTCCTCGCCGGCGTCGCCGCCGGTGAGCGATGCATATACGTCAGCCTGTCCCAGACCTCCGCCGAGCTCGAATCTATCGCCGTCTCGCATGGCTGGAGTCTTGAGGGGATCCGGGTCGAAGAACTTTCCGCGTCGGATTCGGTCAATGGCGCGGCGGACCAGACGATCTTCCAGACCGCCGAACTGCGTCTGGATGAAACACGTCAGGCGGTCGAGCGCGCCATCGAGGAGCACAAACCCCAGCGTCTGGTCTACGATTCCCTGCTCGAAATCCGGCTGATCACCGGTGACACTCCTCGATTCCGCCGCGAACTGATCGGCTTCAAGGCCTTCCTGGCCAAACGCAATGTCGTGGCGCTCCTGCTCGATACGCAAAGCGCCGAGGCCTCCAACGGTGAGGAGGTGGAGGGCATCGCCCACGGCGTCATCCGTCTCGACAAGGCGTTGGATGATTACGGGCCCGTCCGTCGACGTATCGAGGTCAGCAAGATGCGAGGCGTGCCCATTGCGGACGGCTATCACGACATGGCTATTCGGGAAGGCCACGGGGTCGTGGTGTTTCCCCGCATCGTGCCGGGCGCCCAGCCCGAGAAGGTCCGGCCAGAGCTGATCAAGTCGGGCGTAGACACCCTGGACGCCATGTTTGGCGGCGGTCAGGAATCGGGCACCACCACCCTGGTCATCGGCCAATCGGGGACGGGCAAGTCGACGATGGCGTCGCTCTACGCCACCGCAGCTCTCAATCGCGGTGAGAGCGTCGCCCTGTTCCTGTTCGAGGAGCGGCTTGAAACCTTCTTCCGGCGATCTGAGGGCCTCGGTATGGACCTGCGGAAATTCCATGAGGACGGACGGCTGGTCATCCGGGATTTCAATCCCAACGAAATCTCACCCGGGGAGTTCGCCCAGGTGGTTCAAACCATCGTCACCGAGGAGAAGACCCGCGTTGTCGTCATAGACAGCTTCACCGGCTACCTCAATTCGCTGCCCCATCGGGAGAAAGCGGTCAGGGATATCCAGTCCCTGCTCAAATATCTGGCTAGGGCCGGCGTCCTGACCATGCTGATTGTCGCCCAACACGGCCTGCTCGGTCAGAATGTCGGCATTGATGTGGACGTCAGCTTTCTTGGCGACACGGTCCTGCTGTTGCGCATCACCGAGCACGAGGGACGCCTGCGCCGCAATATCACCGTCGTCAAGAAACGACACGGCCCGCATGACCTCGATGTGCACGAACTTTTCATCCAGAGTTCGGGCGTGTCCGTGGTGCCGTACAACCCCCTGCCGGAGCCGTGACGATCGAAGATTCCGCCGACAGCGCGCCGCTCGACCACGTTCTGGTTCTGGCGCCCTATCGGCGAGACGCCGAGTATCTGCGTCAACTCCTCGGCGAGTATGAGATCCAGGTAGAAATCTGCTCGTCTGCGGATGAAATTGACGCCGCTCTGGCTGGTTCACCAGGGGTGCTGGTCGCCACGCATGAGGCCTTGACGCCTCCGGTCCTGGCGGCTGTCGCCGCACACCTGAGCCATCAACCGGCCTGGTCGGAACTGCCGATCGTGGTTCTGCTGGATCGAGCGTCCCAGAGCGTCAGGATACGGGCGGAGCTGGCCCGGGTCTGGCCCAGGGCAAGGCAGTTGTTCTACCAACGACCGGTGACGCCGGTGGAACTGGTCAGCGGTGTCCAGTCGGCATTGCTCGCTCGCCTGCGCCAGCGCGACGTGCGCGATCACCTCGCGCGGGAGGTCGAGTTGCGGCGCGAACTGAACCACCGGGTCAAGAACATACTCGCCAGCGTCATCTCCATCTTCGAGATGACCCTTCGGGGCGGCGTTTCTCTGGATCAGTTCGCAGAAGACTTCAGGGGCAGGCTCGGCGCTTTGGCCAAGGTTCATTCGGCTGTCTTTCATGCGGCGGAGGAGGCTGTTCCGATCGCCGAAATTGTCGACCTGACCTTCGAACCCTATCGACTGCCCGGCAAAGGGCGGATCATCTCAGAGGGCCCGGAGGTCCTGATGACGCGCGAGGCTGGCACCACCCTGGCGCTGTGCCTGCATGAACTTGCGACCAACGCCATCAAATACGGGGCGCTATCTTCACCGAACGGCCAGGTGTCGTTCTTGTGGTCGATCTCGGAATCGGACGTGCCGGAGCTGTCTGTCCGCTGGGTCGAGTCCGGCGGACCCCAGGTAATCGAGCCGACACGTGCGGGGTACGGCACACGATATCTCCGGTCCGCCCTGGCCAGCATCTTTGGTCAGAAGCCGCTAATCGCATTCGAAGCGGCCGGCCTGGTGTGTGAAGCGAGAGGGCCGCTATCGCGCATGGCGGCGGTCATTTCACCCACTGCGAGTGAGGTGTGAAACACACACGTACAGGCGAAAGCCCGTGAACTGCGAAGACTGAGCAACCATTCGCGGGAGGCAACCGTTGGCGAGATGATGAAAGCAGATCAGCATGCTTCGCTGCGCCCTCTTCGTATCCTCTGTGTGGAGGACAACCCCCTGATCGCGTTCCACCTCGAACATGTGATCGAGGATCTTGGCGACTCATGCGTGGGCTCGGTTGACAGTTTCGCAGACCTGCAGATGCAGCCTTTGGATTTCGCGGCCGCCCTGGTCGACATCGATCTGGCTGACGGTCCGACCGGACTGGCCGCCGCCCGGTGGCTGAAGGAGAGGGGCATTCCTTGCGCCTTCGTCACAGGACAGACCGATATCGCCGAACAGCACGAAGACCTCGCCGTGGCGATCGTGGCTAAGCCGGTAACGGACGAAACCATGGCCCGGGCGATCGGCGAACTCCGACGGACCGTTCAGATTCCTCCGGTCAAATTCCCCAAGCAGCGCCTGACGATGGAGGCCTCCCCAGGGCGCAGCGACCTGCACGTCCGATCGAGCAGTCTTCCGGATGCCGGCCGATCTGTCAGCTGAACCAATAATGCCGTCTGAAAATTGAGGCTCTCACTCTGCGGATTGTTTGCAAATGCTCGGCCGCGACGATGTCATGGTCGCTATCGAGGGTTCGCGGCGACAGCCCAAGAATGGCACCGATGTCGGAGGAGCTCTTGCCACGACTGACCCAAGCCAGACATTCGGCCTCGCGCTGGCTGAGCGCCGGGGCTTCGCTGGCGGGAAGTCCCCGCTTGGAACGCCAGAGCGGCCAACCAGAGCGCTTGCGCCCGTCGCTGGCGGTGACGGGACTGGCGCCATGACGCTGCGCGCCGAGTTTACTCATCCGGAATTGACTGCCACGGGCGAGCGGCGGGCCCGGGTCGATCTGACGGGACTAAGGACTCTCTGGTTCAACACAGGCACGCTCTGCAACCTGGCCTGTCGCAACTGCTATATCGAATCTTCGCCCCGCAACGATCAGCTGGTCTATCTGACGCAAATCGAGGTCCGACGGTATCTCGCTGAGGCCCTTCAGGCTCATCCCGAGCTTGAAGAGGTCGGCTTCACGGGCGGCGAGCCCTTCATGAATCCGGATATCCTGGACATGCTCCAGGACGGGCTCGAAACAGGCCTCAGGATCCTGGTGCTGACGAATGCGATGCGGCCGATGCAGAGGCTGTCGAGCGCGCTGGATCAGCTTAACCGTCGCCATCCCGGTCAACTGTCTATCCGGGTGTCCCTCGACCACTATACAGCCGCTGGGCACGAAGACGTACGCGGCCCCCGATCCTGGGAGCCGGCGCTCGAGGGTCTGGATTGGCTGGTGAAGGGAGGATTCGATCTCGCGATCGCCGCCCGTCTGATGTGGGGCGAAAGCGCAGGCGGGACCCGCGCAGGCTTCGCCGCCCTGTTCGCCTCCCACGGTCTGCCGATCGACGCAGCGGATCCCGCTCGCCTGGCGCTGTTTCCCGAGATGGAGACCGACGCCGAGGTTCCGGAGATCACCGACTCCTGCTGGGGGATCCTGGGCAAATCGCCCGATGACGTGATGTGCGCCAGCTCCCGCATGGTGGTCCGCCACAGGGGCTCCGATCAGGCAAGCGTCATCGCCTGCACCCTTCTGCCCTATGCCGAGGGGTTTGACCTCGGACCGACCCTGGCCGGGGCTCGCGGCCCGGTCCGGCTCAATCATCGACATTGCGCCCGCTTCTGCGTCCTGGGCGGCGCAACCTGCAGCGGCTAGCCGCCGCGGCCGGGAAACAGTCATCGCCGCATTCTGGCGTATCAAGGGACCTGAAGGCGGCGCGACCTCGGGCGTAAGCGGCCCATTACGCGGCCTCCGCTGCATCCCGCCTTCGTCGCGCCGCTCCTGCGCATCGTTGCGTCAGCTCGGGTCTTCCCAGCGCCAAGGCGCGAACGCAGGATCCACCGGCGTATGAAACAGGTGGTTGGCGTAGTTGCTCAGCGTCTTAACGGCCAGGGCCAGAACGACATCAAGCATATGCCGTTCGTCGTAGCCGGCGGCCTTGAAGGCCACGACAGACGCCTGGGACGGCCGACCGCGGGTCTCGAACATGGCCTCGGTGAAAGCGCTCAGAGCCGCCAGCCGGGCGTCGCCAATGGGCGCGCGCTGACGGATCGCTTCCAGCACCTCGGCGGGGACCTTCGTCATCTTCTCGCCGACCATGCTGTGCGCGGCCATGCAGTAGTCGCAGCCATTGGCCCGGCTGACCGTGAGAAACACCACCTCCTGCTCGGGCGGCGTCAGGGCGGACTCCTTGCGCAGACGGTCATAGCCGAACAGGTAGGTCTGCAGCAGCCCCGGTGCGTTGGCCATGGCCCCGTACATGTTCGGCACGAAGCCGAGCTGGGCCTGAGCCCCCTCAAGCGCTTCACGGGCGCCGCCTTCAGCGGTCTCGAGCGTGACCAGGGGTGTTTGCATCCTGTAGCCGTCAGTCATGTCGGTTCTCCTTGTGAAGGCGGTCTGACCGATCGAAACGATCGGGCATGGCCGAAGCGAAAATCGTGGGTCACCATCGCAGCAACCGGCCTCCCAGAAGGCCGCCGACCAGTGTCGCGAGAAGGATCCCGAGCGAGTACCAGACGATGACGAACGTGGCCGCGCGTTCCGGACAATGCAGCCCGTAGAGGGTGGCCGCGACGCTCGCCGTCACCAGCCCGACCGCCGCGCCCGCCGCCCTCGGTCGGGTCGGCGCGAACTGGCGCGCGCCCCAGACCACGAAGGGCGCGGCCATTGCGGTGAGCGCGAGGATGTAGCCGGGACAGACGCTCGCCGAGCCGCCCATCAGGAGCGAGTAGCGGTGCTCCGGCGCGGCGCGCAGCAACTCGCTGACGGCCACAGCGGCCGCGAGCGACAGGACCCCGGTCAATACCAGCAGCGGCGCGCGCACCGAAACGCCGGGACGGCCAAGTCGCGTGAGAATCCAGAACCCGCACGTTGCGAGCGCCATCGTATAGGCGGCCTTGCCCCAGAAGACGGCGCCAGTCACCGCCTCGGCAAGGTCCGGCCTCATCTTCAGCCAGACGATAACCCCGGCCAGCGCGGCCAGCCCGGCCCCGCCCGCCGCTAGGGCGAGGCGGCAGTCCAGACCGACGGCCGAGCACGGGCGAAGATCGCTGGCGAGCGCATCGATGAGGTCTTCGGTCTTCAGCGGACTCTCCTGATTCCGGACGGGCGTGATCGGAATTCGGCGGCGAGCCGCATTGGTTACAGGGCCGGTTCACCGGCGCCCCCAAAGCGT
>NZ_JAVHLH010000110.1:0-6767 GCF_031082345.1 Brevundimonas sp.
GGCCAGCGTTTCGTTCCGGATCGTCGTGTGGGTCGAGCTGATGCTGATCGGCCTGTTCGGCGTCTGGGAGGCTCGCGCCGCGCCTTACGCCCGGCCGGGCCCCGCTACACGCTAAGCGCCTTTCTCCACCCACCCAATCCTGTGCGGCCGCGGCCGCAACCATAATCCCCAGGGGGACCAATCATGTCTGACAAATGGACGTTCGAAACCGCCGTGGCTTTCTGGCGCCAGCACTCGATGACCGACGCAGAGCCCGTCTGGGACCGCTTCGTCTCGGCGGAGGCCTTCATTCTCGACCACAGGCCAGGGACGGCGCTTGAGGCCGATCTGGTGTTCGAACTCCTGCTCCAGCAGGGGTCCGACGGGCGCGGCGACGGCCGGGACCGAAAGGCGCTGCAACACCTGCGGACCTATGTTCGCGCCCTCACCAATTCGCTTTCGGTAGCGGCCTAGCCATCGTGCGGCGGACGTCGTCTTGCTCAGCTGGATGGAAATCGGCCAAGGTCTCCTCTAGGAGACCTGCATGCCCCGCGCCATTGTCACCGCCGACCCTGTCGATGTCTTTGTCGGCGAACGTCTGAGAGCGGCCCGCCTGACCAGCGGACTGTCCCAGGCTGACCTCGGCAAGGCGATGAACCTGAGCTTTCAACAGGTCCAGAAATACGAACGCGGCACCAACCGCATCTCGGCGTCCATGCTGGTCCGCGCCGGCAAGGCGCTCGGCGTCCCCGTGTCCGATTTCTTTCCGGACGACGATATCCGTCTGAAGGACGAAAGCGTCGACATCCGCACTGTGCGTGGCGGCGCCGCCCTGGCGGAGTATTTTGCGACCATGGATTCGGCCCAACGGGTCATCCTGCTGCAGGTGGCGCAGGAGTTCGCACGGAGCGCCCGGTAGCGTGCGGAGGGTCGATCGACCAACACCTTTGGTACGCAGACGAACACCCGGGCCACGGACCGGCGATCGAGGCCCGATACAGCCGCCCGTCCGGACGACGGCCACGGCATGCGCCTCCACCTGACATCGATGATCGTATCGGGCGGCGTCCATCGGCTGTCCTTCAGGGCTGTCGACAGGCTAAGGTTTATCTGTCACCACTTTAGCTGATAGTGAAAGCTGGAGGGCGGTATGACCATCGTCGGGCACTTCGGACGTCACCTCGTGGTCGGCTTCCTGACCCTGCCGCTGCTCGGGGCCTGCGCCTCTTTCTCAGGCGCCGCCGAACCGATCGTGACCACCAGCGCCCGGCTGAATCTGGTGCGTGATCAGTATCCGGAAGCCGTCGTGTATCGCGCCTTCCTCGAGGCGGACGACGACTGTACGCAAGGACGCCAATGGCCCGCATGCCGCGACGGACTGACCCGGGTTGAGTACCGAAATTTCGTGGTCTCGCTGTATATGAGCGCCGCAGACGCCTCGTACTGGGATTTCCGCACGCGGCTGTCCCAGGAATCCAAGGGGTCGGCGTTCGGCGGCAACCTGGGGACGCTGCTGCTCAACAGCGTGGCCGTGGTGTCCGGGGACAGCGCGCGGCGGGCCCTCGCGGCCGGTTCCGCCTTTGTCGCCGGTACCCAGGCCTCGGTCCATCGCGACCTGTTTGTCGAGCGAACCCTGCCGTCTGTTCTCACGGCGATGGACGCGGCCCGGACCGAGGCCAAGGCCGAGATCGTAACCAAGCTGCGGCTCGACGCTGATCGATATACGCTGATGGAGGCCTTGGGGGACGTCGGACATCTTGAGGACCAGGCGCGCCTCGAAGCGGCGTTCGAACGTCTGTCCCAAACCGCCAGTGAGGAAGCGTCGGCGCAACGCGATCGCCTCGACGCTGCCTATGTCATTGAGGTGCAGGGCTCCCTCGCCGAACGCAAATCCGGCCTTCTCGACGAAATCGAAGCGGCCGATGACGCCGGGCTCGCCGCGATCGCAGACGCCCTGGGCGCGCCAAAGGTCGCGGGGCGGACCGCCCAGATCGGCATCCTTCGGGTTTGGGTCGATCAGAACATACAGAGTGACCGGGCCCAGGAAGCCGCCGCTCAGACTGTGCGGATGGTCTTGAAGCGCGAAGAGCTGCTCCAGGCCCTGACCGCCTTGCCGCCCGAAAAATTGGAGCCCGCGGTCGTCGCACTCGGCGCGACCGTCGTGCCGGCCCGGGTCGATCAACTCACCGCGCTACGCGCCTGGATCCTCATCAACGTCCAGAGCGAGCAAGCTTACGAAAGCGCGCGCGCCAAGGTTCGGTCCATCAGCGAGGGGAATTAAAGTGGCCAACACACAGGTGGTCGGGGCGCCCAAGACCTATGGCTTGGACAAGCTCAATCAATGGCTTCGCGAACGCGAGATGCTGCTCGGACCGGTCACGGCCCTGGGCGACGGCGGCGCATCGACGGCCGGGGTGTTCGACCTGGAAAAGCCGCGGCTCAAGACCGGGTTCGCAAAGGTCTCGCTGAAGGTCGGTGGGGCCTGCGTGCTCCAGCCTGGAGCCATCCTCGTCTGTGAAGGTCATGCCTATATCGCGGGCGTGCTCCAACCGGTGTGCGTCTCGCGGTGATGGACGGTGGAGCCAAGCCAGGATCACCGAGGGTCGCCGATTTCCGGACCCGGACAGGACCTCTCTAGCCTCGCTATCGGCGCCGCTGCCCTTCAGAGACCGAGGCGATGATGAGTGAGGACGACTGCGGCGGCGGCGAACAAGGCTCCGCGGGCATCCTCGCTTTCCCAAGGCCTGCGAGGGGGCGGCAGGCGATGCCGGAAGGCCTCCAGATGACGGGCGACGGCCTCGGCGACCTCACGACGGGTCCGAGCCTCGACCTCGGCGAAGGCCTCGCGGATCTCGGCCCGACTGTAGACGGCCGTCTCAATGCCGCGATCGTCGGCGGCGCGTCGGACGGCGGTGCAGAGATCGGCGATGCGGCGGGCCCGGCGGGTGGTCTGGCGATCAAAGGCCTCGAGCACCAGGGTCTCGGGTGCGAACCGGTCGAGCAGCCGCTCGAGACGGCGCAGGCAGCTGGCGTTCTTGTCGTCCCCGGCCGAGACCAGACCCCAGTCGATCGGCGCGAACGGGCCTTCAAAAAGCACCCAACCGAAGCCGCGGCTGGTCGGATGGAAGCCGAACACCCGCTCTGCGGCGGTCGCCACCAGCGTCTTCATACGATGTCGGGGTTAGGCACACGGCCGATCATCTCGAGCAGCAGGGCCCGCTTGCGGGCGGCCCCGGCGTCGGCGCGCCCGCGCAGCTGCAGATCCAGGCGCGCCGCCCGGCGCATGACGACGTCGTGGTTCTCCTCGTACAGGTCGGGGAACAGTTCAGCGACGCCGACACCGAACACCGCCTCGCAGCGGATGGCGAACGGCAGGCTGGGTCTCCCCTGCCCGAGCTCGAGCCGGGACACGACGCTGCGCGAGGCATGACCGAGCAGCAGGGCGAGCTCGCGCTGCGACAGCGCCCATCGCTTGCGATGGAGGCTGAGATAGTTGCGGTGGGACATAGGCGGGGGCGTTAGGTGAGCGACCGGAGGACGATCGTTCCATCATCGTCGCCTGGACGGCGTCCCGCTCGTAGACGGCCGATTGCGCCGTTTGGCGACCGCCGCCGGCCGGGGCCGCGGCCCCTGGCGGCGTCGGGTCAGGCGGCCTGGCGTTCGACCGCAATCCCGTAGCGGGCGGCCAGGGCCTCGACCTTGGCGCGCTCGCCGGGCGGGACCACGAAGACGCCATTGGACTTGGTGGTGGACAGTTTCAGGCGTTCGCGCAGGCGCCAGCCGACCTGGCGCGGGCTGGCCGGCGGCGTCCGGCTCTCGGCCCCCAAGCGGTTGAACGCCTCGGTCACCGCCGAGACGGTGACGCGGCCCCTGGCGGGGTCGGCGAACAACTCGGCGAGCGCCTGGACCAGCAGCCCCTCGGGCGAAGAGGCCCGTTCGGCGCTGAGCCGCCGCTGCTCGCGCCCCATCTCCTCGTGGACGCGGGCGCGCAGGGCCGGGTCCTCCATCAGGGACAGCAGCGACAGCGCTGTCTGGTTGAGCCGCGGATCGACGCCGACGGCCTGGCGCTCGGGGGCGGGACGGATTGTGGCGCGCTGCGTCAGCCGCCAGGCGAGGAGTCTATTGCGCAGGTCGAGGGCCTCCCGGTGCAGCTCCGGCGGCGTCTGGATCGGGATCTCAGGACGCAGCGGCCGCTGTCCCGTCTCCTCAGTCAGGAAGCGGCTCTCGAGGGCCCGGTCGGCGAAGCTGTGGCGCATGGCCACCAGCTTGGGCCCATAGACCCGGAAGGCGCGCGGATTGAGCTCCTTGTGCCGGTTGGTCATGGTCCTGAGCACCGGCAGGCCGGCGGTATTGCCGTTGTTGAGGATCTTGCTCAACGGCGCGGTCGCGTCCGAGAAGCGGAAATCCGCCTCGTCGAGCACCAGGGTGCCGCCGAAGGCGTCGAGCACGTGGAAGATCGGCGACACCGTCGAGGCCCCCGAGGCGAAGAACGGCTTGTAGCAGAGCGCGCCGATGGCGGTCAGGGCCCGGGTCTTGCCGGTGCCGTAGTCGCCGCGCAGCCGCAGGTACGGCAGCTCGTGGAAGGCGTCATAGACCCAGGTCAGCAGCACATAGTGGGCGGCGATCGCCTCGAAGGTCGGCGATAGATCGACATAGCGGTGCAGAAAGGCCTGCACTGCCGCGACCAGGGCCGCCTGGCTGGTGAACGTCCCGACCGCGGACGGCAGCAGCACGCAGCCGGTGGCGATCAGATTGTTGTCGGCGGCATAGGGGACGAGCCGCTCCCCGTCGGCGAGTTCGATCCCGTCCTGGACGGTGATGGTCCCGTCCGCGCCGGTCATCGCCAGGGCCGTGGCGCGCCGGTCGGGATCGTAGAGCAGCTCGATCAGCCGCCCGTCGGGCAGAACGCGCGAGACGGTCGGCGTCGGTCCTGGATTGGCGCGGTCGCTCATGACCTTCAGCCTACGCCCCGCGGGGCGTGCGGAAAGACGGTCGGCGGTCGCGTGGAGAGTCTTTCGAGACAGGCCCTCTCCAGTATAGCGCGCGGCGCGCGCGGTTTTCCTTCGGGCTGGGGACGGCGGTCCGGCCGCCGGCGCGGCCGTCCTGTCCGTAGGGCTAAGGGACTCCGTCCCTCGCGCGGGCCAGGGTGCGCGGCTGCGCCGCCGGACCGCGGGGTGTCCCCGGTCTTCCTCCGCTGCGCTCCGTGCAGACCGGGCGATCCCCCTCCCCGCGGTCCGCCCCGGCCCTTGCTACCCCTGGTCTCGCCGACGGGCAGGGGCGCAGGCGGAATTTCGCCTGCGCCCCAACCCTAGGAGACACGACCATGACTGCCGCGTTTGACACCACCCGGACCACCGAAGCCGCCGTCCCGGAACACGGGACCGTCGCCTTCATCCCCCTCAACCGGCTCAAGAAGTCGCCGCGCAATGCGCGGAAGACGCCGCACAGCGCCGCCGATATCGAGGCCTTGGCCGCCAGCACCCGCGAGAAGGGCCTCCTCCAGCCGCCCGTGGTCGAGCCGGAGCTCGGACCGGACGGCCAGCCGACCGGCGACTACCTCGTCACCATCGGCGAGGGCCGCCGTCTGTCGCAGCTGCTCCGCGCCAAGCGCAAGGAGATCAAGAAGACGGAGCCGATCCGCTGCGTCGTCGACACCGCCCACGACGCCTTCGAGATCAGCCTCGACGAAAACGTCACCCGCTTCGCCATGCACCCCGCCGACCAGTTCGAGGCCTTCCGCGATCTGGCGGACAGCAAGGGCTGGAGCGCCGAGGAGATCGCGGCGCGCTTCGGCGTCTCGCCCTCTCTGGTCCGCCGCCGCATGCGACTCGGCGCGGTCAGTCCGACCTTGATGGCCGCCTACCGCGCCGAAGACCTGACCCTCGACCAGCTTATGGCCTTCGCGGTCAGCGAGGACCACGCCCGGCAGGAACAGGTCTACGCCGACCTGTCCTACAACCGCTCGCCGGTGTTCATCCGCCGGATGATGACCGAACACGAGGTCGAAGCTTCGGACCGCCGCGCCCGCTATGTCGGGGTCGAGGCCTATGAGGCGGCGGGCGGGCGCGTCCGCCGCGACCTGTTCAGCGAGGACGGACAGGGCTGGTTCGAGGACGCCGCCCTGCTCGACCGGCTGGCGCTCGACAAGCTCGCCGCCGAAGCCGAGGCGGTGCGCATCGCCGAGGGCTGGTTGTGGGCGGAAGGACGGCTCGACTATCCGTACGACCATGGTTGCCGCCGGGTCTATCCGCGCGTGGTCGAACCCGACGCCGGGACGCAGGCCCGGCTCGACGCCCTGGCCAAGGAGTATGACGCCATCGTCGCCAGTTGCGGCGAGGACGAGGTTCTCACCGAAGCGCAGGACGACCGCCTGACGGTCCTCGACGCCGAACTGGCGGCGGCCCGGCCCGAGCGCTACGACCCCGAGGCGGTGGCGCGCGGTGGCCTGTTCGTCATCCTCGCGCAGGAAGGCGTCCGTATCGAGCGCGGCTTCGTCCGGCCCGAGGACGAGGCGGAGCCGGAGACGGACCCGGACGCGGCCGCGGACGCCGAGGGGGCGGGTGACGCCGCGACCGAGGCCGATGCGCCGGAGGATCAGTCCGACCGGACCGAAACCCGCAAGACCCTGTCCGAACGGCTGGTCGCCGACCTCACCGCCCATCGCACGGCGGCGCTGCGCGACGCCCTCGCCGAACAGCCGCAGGTCGCCCTCCTCGCCGCCCTGCACGCCCTGACCGTGCAGACCTTCTATCGCGGCGCCGAAACCTGTCTCGATCTCAGGGTCTCCA
>NZ_JAVHLH010000110.1:6777-8871 GCF_031082345.1 Brevundimonas sp.
CCAGCCTCGCGCTGGAGGGTCACGCCGAGGGTCTGGCGGAGACGACGGCGGGACGGTCGCTGGAGGCCCGGCACGCCCTGTGGGCGGGCCAGCTTCCCGACGACCCCGAGGCCCTGTTGGCGGCCCTGAAGGCCCTGCCGGACGAAGGACGGCTGGCCCTGTTCGCCCACGTCGTCTCGCTGAGCGTCAATGCCGTGCAACGCGTCGGGACCTCGCGCCGCGCTCTGGCCCACGCCGGGGTCGTGGCCGATCTCGTCGACCTCGACATGACCCGCTACTGGGCCGCGACGGCGAGCAGCTACTTCAGCCGCGTCACCAAGGCCCTGATCGCCGAGGCCGTGGCCGAGGGCGTCTCGCCCGAGGCGGCGGCTCCGCTGACCAGCCTCGACAAGGCCGGCATGGCCGCCAAGGCGGAGGAGCTCCTGTCCGGCACGGGCTGGCTGCCGCCGTTGCTGCGTCGGTCCGGGGCCGCTCCGGCGTAACCGGGGTGGAGGGCCGTCACCGAAGGCGGCCCTCCCCTGCTCCGGGCGGCCCCGGCCAAGGCGAACGCCCGCCGTGCGCGACGGACGCGCCCGGGCTCCAATGTCTGGGCCGGTCTGGCGTCCTCTCCCCAGCCGCGACTCGCGGCCCGGGCCCCGGCGCCCTAGACTGGCAATTCGTCCTGAGAGCTGCCGCGACCGTCCCTTCGGGGATGTCAGGGAGGTCAGGGACGTCCCCTCCCCTATGAAATATTTTCTCTACTGCCGGAAATCCTCGGAGGCCGAGGATCGTCAGGTGCTGTCCATCGAATCCCAGCGCCGCGAGCTCGAGCGACTTCTGAACGCCTCTCCGGGGGTCGAGGTGGTGGAGATCATCGAGGAGTCGAGGAGCGCCATGACCCCGGGGCGGCCGCGCTTCGACGCCATGGTCGCGCGCATCGAAAAGGGCGAGGCCGAGGGCATCGCCACCTGGGCTCCCGACCGTCTGGCGCGCAACTCCATCGACGGCGGGCGCCTGATCTATCTCCTCGATCGCGGCGTGCTCAAGGATCTCAAATTCTCGACCTACACCTTCGAGAACAACTCACAGGGCAAGTTCATGCTGCAGATCATGTTCGGCCAGTCGAAATACTATTCCGACGCCCTCTCCGAAAACGCCAAACGTGGCAACCGCACCAAGCTGGAGAACGGCTGGCGGCCCAACCGCGCGCCGCTGGGCTACCGCAACGACCGCGCCACCCGCACCATTGTTCCGGACCCAACCTATTTCCCGCTGATCAAGGGCCTGTTCCGCCTGGTCGCCCATCGCGGCTGCAGCATCCACGCGGCGGCGCGCATCGCTCGCGACGACTGGGGCTTCGTTACCCCGCCCGCGCACGGCAAGCCGGGCGTGCCGCTGCCCGACAGCACCGCCCACCGCATCCTCACCGATCCCTTCTACGCCGGCGTCATCGTCTGGAATGGGCGCACCTGGCCCGGCAAGCATCCGCCGGCGGTGCGGCTCGAGACCTTCGAACGACTGCAGGCGGCGCTGCGCCGGACCGTGTCCATGCCGCCGACGTTGGAGGTGCCCTATCGCGGCCTGATCCGCTGCGGCCGCTGCGATCGCGCCGTCACCGCCGAGCGCAAGCAGAAGCGGGTGCGCCGCTACCTCTACTATCACTGCTCGCGGCGCAAACTCGACGACCGCTGCCCCGAACCGTCCGTCGAGGCCAAGGCGCTCGACGCGCAGATCCTCGCGTTCCTGCGCACCCTGCGGCTGGACCGGGGCCTGCACGACTGGATGATCGAGAAGTTCGCCCGGCAGGAGCAGGAGATGGCGCAGCTGAACGCGGCGCACCGAACCACGCTGGAAGCGTCGCTGCGCGACGTCGACCGTCAGTCCGATGCGCTCACCACCCTGATGCTTCGGGGCCAGCTGACAGAGCCGGAGTTCAAGACCCAGCGCGGCCGTCTGGAGGCGGAGCGCGGCGACATCGCCGCGCGGCTGGAAAGCGCCCGGTCAGGGGGAGTGGGGATCGAACCCCTGCGCGATCTGCTGCGGGCCAGCAATCAGGCCGCGGATTGGTTCTCGCGCGCCGACGCGGACGAAAAGCGGATGATCCTGAAATTGGTG
>NZ_JAVHLH010000111.1 GCF_031082345.1 Brevundimonas sp.
CGGCGCAGGACCCCCATGCCGGCCACGTCATGCCGTCGCCGCAGACTCCGCCCGCAGTCGACCCGCACGCCGGACACCGGGCGCCGGCGGAGCCGCAGGCCGCCGACCCTCACGCGGGCCACGACATGTCGACCACGCCGCCGCCGGCGCAGTCTGATCCGCACGCGGGCCACGACATGTCCGCCGCGGCCCCTGTCCAGGACGATCCGCACGCGGGGCATGACATGTCGACCATGGTCATGGGCCCGCCGGACGCGCCGACCAGCGCCGACAACCCCGGCCGCCCCCCGGAGGACCCGGTCCCGCCCGCCGCCCTGGGCGGTCCGGCCCACGCGGCCGACCTGATCTTCGGCGCCGACGCCATGGCCGCCGCCCGACAGACCCTGGTCCGCGAGAACGGCGACATCCGCACCACGGCCGTGGTCATCGATCGTCTTGAAGCCGGCTTCGGCGACGATGACGAGACTTGGCTATGGGACGTCCAGGGCTGGACCGGCGGCGACATAAACCGCTTCTGGTGGAAGTCCGAAGGCGAGGGCGAATTCGGCGGCGACCTGGAAGAGGTCGAACTCCAGGCCCTCTACAGCCGCGCGGTCACGCCCTTCTGGAACGTGCAGGCCGGCGTGCGTCATGACTTCCGCCCCGACGCCGAGGATGCCACGCATCTGGCCCTGGGCCTTCAGGGACTGGCTCCCCATTGGTGGGAAGTCGACGCCGCCGCCTTCCTGTCGATGGAGGGCGATCTGACCGCCCGCGTCGAGGCCGAGTACGACCAGCGCCTCACCCAGCGCTGGATCCTCCAGCCGCGACTGGAAATCGCCGCCTCGGCCAGTGACATTCCGGAGCTGGAGATCGGTTCGGGCCTGTCCTCGGTCGAGGCGGGCCTGCGGCTGCGCTACGAGTTCCGCAAGGAGTTCGCCCCTTACGTCGGGGTCGAGTGGAGCCGCGCGTTCGGAGACACCGCCGACTACATCGAGGCCCGGGGCGGCGAGGCGGACGACACCCGTCTCGTCGTCGGCCTCAAGGCCTGGTTCTAGCCGCAGGCTCCAAGGCCGGCCGGCCGGATTTCCGGATTTCGCGGAAAAGAAATGGCGCGCCCGGAACGATTCGAACGTCCGACCCTCAGATTCGAAGTCTGGCGAAGGGTTGTGCGAATTCAGTACCTTACAGAATGCAGACTGTAACATCCGATGCCAGGCTAGGTCTGCAGTACTCCGGGTTACAGATTAGCGGGATGACCGAGCAGCGTGTCTGATCGGCACTATGCGGGGACACTGGCATCTCGCTGGCAACGGACGTTCGTCTCCATACCGAAGCGCCCACACGCTGATTGCCTCGTGTCCGGTTGATAGTTAAACGGATCGGCGGAGCCTGAATAATTGAATCACGCCCTACGCCACATCTGCATCGGTCTGTGCGTCGCCCTCCTGGCGGCCATGAACCTGCATGGCCTGTCGGAGTCGCAGCACGACTTCGCCCATGCAGCCGATTGGCCCGCTGTCGCTTTGATCGTCGCAGATGGCGACCAGCACGCGGCTGACGATCATGAAGAGGCTCATGTCCATGTGGCGCCGGAAGAGGTTCCCGATACCGAGACAGATCGGGACGGTGACGGGCCAATCCCTCTCGGGCATCACCATCATGGCGGCGGCGACGTTCAGGCCGCCATGCCGGCGTCAGGTCGGGTTCTGACCGAAACGTCGGCCTCCGCGTCCGCGCTCCGGCGACCTGGGCCTGATCCTGCCCTGTCGAGCCATACCGGCGACGGGCCTGAACACCCTCCCAAACGGATGCGCACGGTCGTCTGAACCGGCGCGGCCGTTCGGCTGCGCGCAACCCGTTTTTCGGAGATACCCTTGAAGACCCCGATCACCGGCTCGGCCGGATCGTGGGCGCGTTTCGCGGCCGTTTCGGTTGCAGCGCTCTCACTGGCGGCCTCGCCGACCCACTCCGCCATGGCGCAGGAGCCGTCCGGCTCTGCCGCCAATGCGCCTACGCTGTCCCTTGAGCGGGCCCTCGCGCGCGCCGTCGAGGTCGACCCCGGACTCCCGGGCGTGGAGGCGCGAGCGCGCGCCGGAGACGCCGCCGTGCGTCAGGCCGATGTCCGGCCCAACCCGACCGTCGGCCTGATGGTCGAGAACCTGCCCACGCTGGGCGGCGGCGCCATCATCGACCGCACCGAGACGACCCTGTCCTATGAGCAACGGTTCGAACGGGGTGGCGACCGGTCGGCGCGCGTGGCTCTGGCGCGAGGCGAAGCCGCCCAGGTCCAGGCCGAAGTCGCGATCCGGCGGCTGGACCGCCTTGAACAGGTGCAGCGCACCTGGGCCGAGGCGCTAGCGGCGCAGGCCGAACTCGAGATCGCGCGCGAGCGCCTCGCCCTCGCCGAACGCTTCCAGACCGAAGTCCAGCGTCGGGTCGACATGGCCCGGGACCCCCTGTTCGCCGGCGCCCGCGCCGAAGCCGAACTGGCCCAGGCCCAGATCGACTTCGACCAGGCCGAGATACAGTCCCGACTGGCCCGCGCCACGCTGGGGCGGTTCTGGATCGGGGCGTCGGACTTTTCCCTCGATCCGGCTGACTTCGAAGACACCAGCGCCGCCCGCGAAGTCGCCGGTGAGGCCGCCGAGATCGACCTCGCGGTTCTGGCCGCCCAGCGCGATGTCGCCCGGGCGAGGGTCGGCGTCGAACAGGCTCTGGCCACACCCGACGCTACGGTCAGCGTCGGTGTCCGCCACTTCTGGGACGGGCAGGACCTCGGCCTGGTCGTCGGCGGTTCCATCCCGCTGGGCCGCTATGACCGCAACGAAGGCGCCATCGAGCGGGCCCGGTTCGAGGGCGTCGCCGCCGAGGCCGACATGGCGGCGCTCCGTCAGGAACGCGAGCGGGAGATCGCCCGCCTCCAGGTCCTCCTTGCCTCGCGGGCGCTGGAGGCCCAGCGGATCGCCGCCGAAACCCTGCCCCAGGCCGAGCGCGCCGTGGTGCTAGTGCGCGAAGGTTTTGCTCGCGGCGGCTTCACCTACAACGACGTCATCGCCGCCCAGAACGCGCTGCTCGCCACCAGGGCCCGCCGCGTCGCCGTGCTGAAACAGTTTCACATCGATCGCGCCCGCCTTGACCGGCTGACCGGCGCGCATGCCGACCTGCTCGGCCTGGAGACCCGTTCATGATCCGTCTCACCCCATCGCGGCGCATCATCGCCGCCTCGTTCCTGGCGCTCGCGGTCGGCGTTTCCGCCTGCGGCCAAGGCGCGGCCGAGAAGGCCGAAGGCGAGGTCGCCGCCGGCGACTATGAGCGCGGCCCGCATCGCGGGCGTATGCTGCGCGACGGCGACTTCGCGCTGGAGGTCACCATCTACGAGGACGGGCCTGAACCGCTGTTCCGCCTCTATCCCTATCTCAAGGACAAGCCGGTCGATCCGCGGCAGGTGCAGGCGACGATCACCCTGGGCCGAACGGGTCCGAAGACCGACCGCTTCACCTTCGCGCCCGAGAACGACTACCTCACCGGTCCGGGGGTGGTGTCCGAGCCGCACTCGTTCGACGTGACGGTGACCGCCGCCCATGCCGGCAAGCAGCACCGCTGGGCCTATGCCTCCTATGAAGGTCGCACCGTCATCGCCGCCGACGCCGCCCGCGCCGGCGGCGTCACCGTCGAGCGGGTCGGACCCGCGACCCTGGGCGAGACCCTGGCCTTGACCGGCCGGGTCGAGATCACGCCCGAGGGCCAGGCCGAGGTCCATGCCCGTTATCCGGGCCGGGTCATGGCCCTGAACGTCGAACTTGGAACCCGGGTGTCGCGCGGGCAGGTCATCGCCCGTGTGGAGTCCAGCGAGAGCCTCCAGACCTATGCGATCACCGCGCCGATCTCGGGCATGATCGTGGCCAAGAACGTCAACGTCGGTTCGATCACCGGCGGCGGCCAACCGATGCTCATGATCGGCGATCCGACCCGGCTGCACGCGGAGTTTCTGCTCTACCCCCGGGACGCCGAACGGGTGCGCGCGGGCCAGCCGATCACCGTCAAGAGCCTTGCCGGCGACTACACCTTCAACGGCCGGATCGAGTCGGTTCTGCCCTCGGCCGACCTGACCAGCCAGGTTCTCGTCGCCCACGTCGATCTGCCTTACCAGGGCGGCATCTGGCGGCCCGGCCTCGGCGTGTCGGGCGAGGCGCAGGTTGGGGCCGGGCAGGTTCCTCTGGCCGTCCGCACCAGGGCGCTCCAGCCGTTCCGCGACTTCACCGTCGTCTATGCCCGCTTCGGCACGACCTATGAGGTGCGGATGCTTGAACTCGGCCGCCGCACGCCCGAGTGGACCGAGGTGCTGAGCGGCATCGACCCCGGCACGGAATATGTCGTGGACGGCGCCTTCCTGATCCGCGCGGACGTCGAGAAGTCCGGCGCGAGCCACGACCACTAGAGGCGCTGATCATCATGCTCGAACGCATCATCGCGCTCTCGATCCGCTTCCGCTGGATCGTCATGGCGCTTGTGGTCCTGGCCTGCGCGGTCGGCGTCTGGAGTTTCCAGCGTCTGCCCATCGACGCCACGCCGGACATCACCAACGTCCAGGTCCAGATCAACACCGAGGCGCCCGGCTTCTCGCCGCTGGAGTCGGAACAGCGGATCACCTTCCCGGTGGAAACCGCCATCGCCGGCGTGCCGGGGCTGCAATACACCCGCTCGGTCTCGCGCTACGGACTCAGCCAGGTGACGGTCGTCTTCGAGGACGGCGCCGACATCTATTTCGCCCGCCAGTTGGTCAACGAACGGCTTCAGGCCGCGAGGGGTCAGCTGCCCGAGGGCCTGACGCCGGAACTCGGTCCCATCGCCACCGGGCTCGGCGAGATTTTCATGTATACGGTCGAGGCCGAACGGGGCGCTCGGCGGCCTGACGGCGAACTCTACACGCCCGAGGATCTACGCACGCTTCAGGACTGGGTCATCCGTCCGCAACTGCGCAACACGCCGGGCGTCACCGACGTCAATACCATCGGCGGGTTCGAGCGGCAGTATCACGTCACACCGTGGCCGGACCGACTCGTCGCCTACGGCGTCACCATGGCCGAGGTGGTCGAGGCGCTGAGCCGCAACAACGCCAACGTGGGCGCCGGCTATGTCGAACGCTATGGCGAACAGTATCTCGTGCGCGTTCCCGGACAGGCGGAGAGCCTCGAGGACCTCGGTGCGGTCATCGTCTCCAACCGCAACGGCGTGCCCGTCCGGGTCGCCGACGTCGCCGATCTGGTCATGGGCGAGGAGCTCCGCACCGGCGCCGCCACCGAGGACGGTCGCGAGGTCGTGCTCGGGACGGTGTTCATGCTGGTCGGGGAGAACAGCCGCACCGTCGCCCGGGCCGTGGCCGCCCGGCTAGACGAAGCCGCCAGGGCGCTGCCCGCCGGGGTCCGCGCCGTGCCGGTCTATGACCGGACAGATCTGGTCGATCGGGCGATCCACACGGTGGAGAAGAACCTGCTCGAAGGCGCGCTTCTGGTCATCGTCGTGCTGTTCCTGCTGCTCGGGAACATCCGCGCCGCCCTGATCACGGCGGCCGTCATTCCCATCACCATGCTGATGACCATCACCGGCATGGTGCGCACGGGCGTCTCCGGAAATCTGATGAGCCTCGGCGCGCTGGACTTCGGCCTGATCGTCGATGGCGCCGTCATCATCGTCGAGAACTGTCTGCGCCGCTTCGGCGAGACGCAGCATCGGCTGGGCCGCCTGCTCAATCGCGAGGAGCGATTCGCCCTGGCGGCCTCGGCTTCCAGCGAGGTGATCCGGCCGTCCCTGTTCGGCGTCCTGATCATCACCCTGGTCTATGTGCCGATCTTCGCCCTGACCGGGGTCGAGGGGAAGATGTTCCACCCGATGGCGATCACGGTCGTCATCGCCCTGACCTGCGCGCTGGTCCTGTCGCTGGTTTTCGTGCCCGCCGCTGTCGCCATGTTCGTCACCGGCAAGGTCGAGGAGAAGGACAGCTTCGTCATGCGCGGCGCCCGCCGCTTCTACCAGCCGGCGCTGGAGATGGCCCTGCGTCTGCGCGTGGCCTTCGTCGCGGTTGCGGTCGCCTTGGTCGTGATCGCCGCCCTGGGCGCCAGCCGGATGGGGTCGGAGTTCATCCCGAACCTCGACGAGGGCGACATCGCCCTGCACGCCCTGCGCATTCCCGGCACCTCACTGAGCCAGGCCGTGCAGATGCAGACGGCCCTGGAACGGCGCATCGCCCGGTTCCCGGAGGTCGAGCGGGTCGTGGCCAAGATCGGCACGGCGGAGATCGCGACCGATCCGATGCCGCCCTCGGTCGCCGACACCTTCATCATGCTGAAGGATCGCAAGGACTGGCCGAACCCGCGCAAGCCCCGGGACGAACTGCTGGCTGAAATGCAGGCGGCCGTCGCCGAAATCCCCGGCAACAACTACGAGTTCACCCAGCCGATCCAGATGCGGTTCAACGAACTGCTGTCCGGCGTCCGGGCGGACGTGGCGATCAAGGTGTTCGGCGACGACCTCGACCAGTTGCTGGAGGTCGGCAACGCCGTCGAGGGCGTGATCGGCGGCATTGAGGGGGCCGAAGACATCTCGGTCGAGCAGGTGACCGGCCTGCCGGTGCTCCAGATCAGACCCGACCGCGCCGCCCTGTCGCGGCTCGGCATCAGCATGGACGATGTCCAGCAGGTCGTCTCGGCCTCGATCGGCGGCGTCGTCGCCGGCCAGGTGTTCGAAGGGGACCGACGCTTCGACGTCGTCGTTCGCCTGCCCGAAACCCTGCGGGAGGACACCGACGCCATCGGCCGACTGCGCATTCCCGTGCCCGGCTCCGGCGGAACAGCCTTCGTGCCGCTGGAAGAGATCGCCACCATCGCCGTGGAGACCGGGCCGAACCAGATCAGCCGCGAGGACGGCAAACGCCGCGTGGTGGTCACCGCAAACGTGCGCGGGCGCGACCTCGGCTCCTTCATCGCCGAGGTGCAGGACAAGGTCGGGGCCGAGGTCGAGATTCCGGCGGGCTACTGGATCAGCTACGGCGGCACGTTCGAGCAACTGATCTCGGCGGCCAAGCGCCTTCAGCTGGTGGTGCCGGTCGTCCTGTTGCTGATCTTCGGCCTGCTGTTCGCCCTGTTCCGGTCGGTGAAGGACTCGGCCATCGTCTTCTCCGGCGTGCCTCTCGCGCTGACCGGAGGCGTGGCGGCGCTGGCGATGCGGGGGCTGCCCCTGTCCATCTCGGCGGCGGTCGGCTTCATCGCCCTGTCCGGCGTCGCGGTGCTCAACGGCGTCGTCATGGTCAGCTTCATCCGAAGCCTGATCGCCGAGGGCAAGCCGCTCGGCGATGCGATCCGTGAGGGCGCCCTGACCCGTCTGCGGCCCGTGTTGATGACCGCCCTGGTCGCCAGCCTCGGCTTTGTGCCCATGGCGCTCAACGTGGGCGCAGGGGCCGAGGTCCAGCGTCCGCTGGCGACCGTCGTGATCGGCGGGATCATCTCCTCGACGATCCTGACCCTGCTCGTGCTGCCCGCCCTCTACAGCCTCGTCCACGGCCGTCCGCCACGCCTTGCGGGCGCGCGGCCCGCCTGGCTGAACCGTCTTCCCATCACCCGGAGCAACGCATGACCCTCGCGACCCATCGATGGGCCGCCTGGCTGAGGACGCCCGCCGGCGTCCTCGTGCTCGGGCTGCTGATCCTCTTCCTCAACGGCCTGCTGACGGCGGCCTTCGCCCACGGCGTCGCAGAAGGCGACAAGGGCTACATCCAGGAGACCTCGGGCTTCCTGTTCTGGCCGTTCGTCTACCTGGGGGCCAAGCACATGGTCACCGGCTACGACCACCTGCTGTTCCTGCTCGGTGTGATCTTCTTCCTCTACCGGATGAAGGACATCAGCCTCTATGTGACGCTGTTCGCCATCGGCCACTCCACGACCCTGCTGCTCGGTGTGCTGACCGACGTCAGCGTTTCCAGTTATCTGGTTGACGCCATCATCGGCCTGTCGGTCGTCTACAAGGCGCTCGACAACATGGGCGCCTGGCAGCGCTGGTTCGGCTTCCAGCCCTCGACCAAGGCGGCGACCCTGATCTTCGGCCTGGTCCACGGTTTCGGTCTGGCCACCAAGCTGCAGGACTTCAACCTGTCGTCCGACGGGCTGATCGGCAACCTGATCGCCTTCAACATCGGTGTTGAGGCGGGCCAGCTGCTGGCGCTCGGGGCCATCCTCATCGCCATGGGCTTCTGGCGGCGAACGACCGGCTTCTGGCGGCACGCCTACGCCGCCAACGTCGTCCTCATGACCCTCGGCTTCATTCTGGCGGGCTATCAGCTCGTCGGCTTCTTCGTCGCCTGACCGGAGACCTGACCCATGTATAACGCCAACAAGCCCGACGCCTCCGAACTGCCCTCGACGGGCAGATTGCTCAAGTCGACCGGCATCGCCGTGGTCATCGCCTCCGCCCTGCTCGTCACCGTCGTCCTGCCTGCCGAATACGGCGTCGATCCGACCCGGGTCGGATCGCTGCTCGGCCTCACCGAGATGGGGCGGATCAAGATGCAGCTGGCGGCGGAAGCCAAGTCAGAGGAAACCGCCGCGCTCCCGGCGGCCGCTCCCGCCCCGCAGGCTTCGGCAGCCCCGAGCGCCGCTCCGGCCACCGCCGAAGCGCCCGCGACCCGGACCGACGAGACGGTGCTGACCCTCGCGCCGGATCAAGGGGCCGAGATCAAGCTGGTCATGGCGGAAGGCGCGAGCGTCCGTTACGTCTGGTCGAGCAGCGGGGGACGGATCAACTACGACATCCATGCTGACCGGCCCGGGACGCCCTATCACG
>NZ_JAVHLH010000112.1 GCF_031082345.1 Brevundimonas sp.
GAGATGAAGCGCCTCCACGACGCCCTCCCGCCCGCCCGCCGCGGCCTGTGGCGCGAGACGGCGGCCGAACTCGCCGCCGAGGCCGCCGAACTGGTTGCGCCGGGCGATATCGTCATGGTCAAGGGATCGAACGGTTCGAAGGCGTCGCTGGTCGCCCGGGCCCTCGCCGCGCTCGGAGGAGCCGCCTGATGTTTTACCTTCTGTATCTGCACTACGCCGACATCGCGCAGGACTATCCGCTGCTCAATCTGGTCCAGTACCAGACGGTCCGGGTCGCCCTGGCCATGGCCACGGCCATGATCGTCGCGGTGGCCATGGGCAGCCGCTTCATCGCCTGGATGCGGGTCAAACAGGGCAAGGGCCAGCCGATCCGCTCGGACGGGCCGGTGTCGCACCTGTCCAAGGTCGGCACCCCGACGATGGGCGGGCTGATGATCCTCGCCGGCATCGCCGTGGCGGTGCTGCTGTGGGGCGACCTGACCAATCCCTACATCTGGATCGTCAGCTTCGTGACCGCCGCCTTCGGGGTGCTGGGCTTCATCGACGACTACGCCAAGGTGTCGAAACAGACCTCCGCGGGCCTGACCTCGAAGCAGAAGCTGCTGGCCCAGGTCATCGTCTCGGTCATCGCCGGCGTCATGACCGTGCTGTGGATGACCGCCTCGCCGACCACGCCGAACCTCGAGACCTCGATCGCCTTCCCCTTCTTCAAGGAAGTGCTGCTCAACGTCGGCTGGTTCTATGTCCTGTTCGCCGCCTTCACCATGGTCGGCTTCTCCAATGCGGTGAACCTGACCGACGGCCTCGACGGCCTGGCCATCGTGCCGGTGATGATGGCGGCGGCCGCCTTCGGCCTGATCGCCTATCTGGTCGGCAACTTCATCTTCTCCAACTACCTCGGCGTCCATCACGTCCCGGGCGCGGGCGAGCTGGCCATCTTCTGCGCCGCCATGATCGGCGGCGGCGTCGGCTTCCTCTGGTACAACGCCCCGCCGGCCAAGATCTTCATGGGCGACACCGGCTCGCTGGCCCTCGGCGGCGCGCTCGGCGCCATCGCCGTGGCCACCAAGCACGAGCTGGTGCTGGGCATCGTCGGCGGCCTGTTCGTGATCGAGGCGCTCAGCGTCATGATCCAGGTCGGCTACTACAAGGCGACCAAGCGGCGCATCTTCCTGATGGCCCCGATCCACCACCATTTCGAGAAGATGGGCTGGCCGGAGTCGACGGTGGTGATCCGCTTCTGGATCGTCTCGGCCATGCTGGCCCTGGCCGGCCTCGCCACCCTGAAGCTCAGGTAGATGATTCGGGTCCCCGGCTTCGAAGGACGGCGGATCGCGGTTTTCGGCCTCGGCCGGTCCGGGCTGACGGCCGCGCGCGCCCTCAAGGCCGGCGGCGCCCTGCCGGTGCTGTGGGACGACAGCGTCTCCAGCCGCATGCAGGCCGAGGCCGAGGGCTTCGCGGTCGAGGACCTGACCGCCGCCGACTGGTCCGGCTTCGCGGCCCTGGTGCTGTCGCCCGGCGCGCCCCTGACCCATCCCGAGCCGCACTGGACGGTGGGCAAGGCGAAGGCGGCGGGCGTCGAGATCGTCGGCGACATCGAACTGTTCGCCCGCGCTCTCGCAGCCCTGCCCGTGGCGGAGCGGCCCCGGGTCGTCGCCATCACCGGCACCAACGGCAAGTCCACCACCACCGCCCTGATCGGCTGGGTGCTGAAGCAGGCCGGCATGACCGTCCACGTCGGCGGCAACATCGGCATCGGCGTCCTCGCCCTGCCGGCGCCGACGCCGGACGCCGTCTATGTGATCGAGGTGTCGAGCTATCAGCTCGATCTGACGACGAGCTTCGCTCCGGACGTCGCCATCCTGACCAACGTCTCACCGGACCATCTCGACCGGCATGGCGGCATGGAGGGCTATGTCGCGGCCAAGGCGCGGATCTTCCAGGCGCAGGGCCCGGCGGCGATGGCCCTGGTCGGCATCGACGACCCGTTCGGGCTGAACATCGCCGAGGACCTGGTCGGGCGGGCGGATCGCCTGACCCTGGTCACGACCCACAAGCATCACCACTGGGACGACTGGCGCGTCGGCTTCGAGAGGGCCGGCGCCGTCACCGCGATCGACGGCGTCCTGGCCAGCCTCGGCGAATATGTCTGCGATCTGTCGATCGCCCGCTCGCTGCCCGGCCGCCACAACGCCCAGAACGCCGCCTTCGCCTACGCCGCCGCCCGGACGCTCGGCGTGCCGCGCGACACGGCCGTCGAAGGCCTGCTGTCCTTCCCCGGCCTCGCCCACCGCATGGAGCCCGTCGCCGCCCTCGGCCGCGTCCGGTTCATCAATGACTCCAAGGCCACCAACGCCGACGCCGCGCGGCAGGCCCTGTCCTCCTACGAGCGCAGCTACTGGATCGCCGGCGGCCGGGCCAAGGCGGGCGGGATCGACGACCTCGAGGACCTGTTCCCGCGCGTAGCCGAGGCCTTTCTGATCGGCGAGGCGGCCGGGCCTTATGCGGCGCGGCTGGGCGACACGCCGCACCGGATCTGCGGCGACATGGTCAGCGCGGTCAACGCCGCCGCCGAGGCCGCCGCCGCCACCGGACGCGACGAGGTGGTGCTGCTGTCGCCCGCCGCCGCCTCGTTCGACCAGTATCCCGACTTCGAGGCGCGCGGAGAGGCCTTCCGCGCCGCCGTCCTCGCCCTCGGCGCAACGCCCGCGAGCGCGTCATGACGGAAAGCTACAGCCCCGCCTTTTCGCGCAACGACCAGAGCCCGATCGCCAAATGGTTTTGGACCGTCGACCGCGGCCTGCTGGCGGCGGCGCTGACGCTGATGGCGCTCGGCGTGGCGCTGAGCTTCGCCTCCAGCCCGGCGGCCATCAACGCCGACCAGTCGATCGGCGACCCGTTCCACTATTCGTGGCGGATGATGGTCTGGGGCTCGATGGGCCTCGCGCTGATGCTGACCAGTTCGCTGCTGTCGCCCCGCGGCGTCCGGCGCATCGCGGTGCTGGCCCTGCTCGGCGCCATCGTCACCATGATGGCCCTGCCGTTCATCGGCGACGAGGTGAAGGGCGCGGCGCGCTGGATCAATCTGGGCCCCTTCAGCCTGCAGCCGTCGGAGTTCGCCAAGCCCGGCCTGATCGTCTTCGCCGCCTGGATGTTCGCCGAGGCCCAGAAAGGGCAGGGCGTGCCCGGCGTCAGCATCGCCTTCGCCTTCTGGGCCCTGACCGTCGGCCTGTTGTTGATCCAGCCCGACATCGGCCAGACCCTGCTGGTCACCACCACCTTCATGGCCGTCTTCTTCATGGCCGGCGTGCCGCTGAAATGGGTGGCGGTGATCGCCGCCGCCGGCATGGCCGGTCTGGTGTCGCTGTATTTCGCCTTCGGCCACATGCGCGACCGCCTCAGCCGCTTCCTGTCGCCTGAGACCACCGATACCCATCAGATCGACCGCGCCTCCGAGGCCATCCGCGCCGGCGGCCTGGTCGGCCGCGGGGTGGGCGAGGGGGTGATGAAGCGCCACGTCCCCGACCTGCACACCGACTTCATCTATTCCGTCGGGGCCGAGGAGTTCGGCCTGGTGCTGTCGCTGGCCATGATCGGCCTCTACGCCTTCATCGTCGTGCGCGGCATGAAGCGGGCGATGAAGCTGAACGACGCCTATGAGCAGACCGCCGCCGCCGGCCTGTTCATGCTGATCGGCCTGCAGGCCTGCATCAATATCGCCGTCAATCTGAACCTGATCCCGACCAAGGGCATGACCCTGCCCTTCATCAGCTACGGTGGATCGTCGATGCTGGCCATGGGTCTGACCATGGGTCTGGCCCTGGCCCTGACCCGTCGCCGCCCGGGCGCCTATGAGCCGGGCGCCAGCCTGCCGCAACGGCGGCGAATTCTTCCCTAGGTGCGTGCCATGTCGAGAGTCTGCGTCGTCGCCGCCGGGGGCACCGGCGGGCACATGTTCCCCGCCGAGGCGCTGGCCCGGGAGCTGGCCGCGCGCGGCTGGCGCATCGTGCTGGCCACCGACCATCGCGGCGAACAGTACGCTCACGCCTTTCCGGCCGAGGAGCGGATCGCGCTGGACGCCGCCACCGGGCGCGGTCCGATCGGGATGGCTAAGGCCGGCCTCACCATCGTGCGCGGCGTCTTCCAGGCCCGGGCGGCCCTGAAGCGGCTGGACGCGGCGGTGGTGGTCGGCTTCGGCGGCTATCCGTCGGCCCCGGCGCTGCTGGCAGCGCTGAGCCAGCGCCGTCCGACCCTGCTGCACGAGCAGAACGCCGTGCTGGGCCGCACCAACCGCTGGCTGGCGCCCTATGTCGGCGCCGTGGCCTCGTCCTTCCCCAATCTGCAGAAGGTCCCGGAGGGCGTCGGCGCGCGGGTCAGCCTGATCGGCAATCCGGTCCGCGCCGACATCCGCGCCCTGTTCGACCGGCCCTTCAAGGCCCCGGCGCCCGGCGAGCCGATCCGCGTGCTGGTCACCGGCGGCAGCCAGGGCGCGCGCATCCTGTCCGAGACCGCGCCGCGGGCCTTGGCGGCCCTGCCCGAGGCCATCCGGTCCCGGCTGAAGGTGCAGCAGCAGTCGCGGCCCGAGACGCTGGAGGCCGCGCGCAAGATCTATCTGGACGCCGCCATCGACGCCGAGGTCGCCCCCTTCTTCCGCGACATGGCCCAGCGGCTGTCGGCGGCGCACCTGGTCATCGGCCGGGCCGGGGCCTCGACCTGTTCGGAACTGGCCGTCGCCGGCCTGCCGTCGGTGCTGATCCCGCTGAAGATCGCCATGGACGACCACCAGCGCTTCAACGCCGCCGGCCTCGCCGACGCGGGCGGCGCGGAGGTGATCCTCGAGGACGCGGTCACCGTCGAGCGGCTGACGGCCGTGCTGGCGGCCATCCTCGGCGATCCGGCGCGGCTGGAGGCGATGAGCCGCGGCGCGCGGGCGGCGGCCCTGCCCGATGCGACCCGTTCGCTGGCCGACATGGTCGAGTCGGCGGCCCGGCCCGCCTGAGCTACCGCCGGGCGTTCTGGGCCGGCGCGGCGAACAGGGCGTTGGCGGCGGTCCGGGCGGCGGCGGCGTTGGCGACCGGCGTGGTCCGCGCCCGTTCTGCGGGAGCGCAGGCCGCCTCCAGGGTGATCGCGCCGGGCGAACCCGCCGGCGGCGCCGAGCGTTCGGCCGCTCCGCCGTCGGTCTTCATGTGGGTCGCGCCCGTATAGAGAACGGTCCGCACCGTCCGGGCGGTCCGCGCCGTGCAGTCGATCTCCCATTCCAGCGCCAGGGTGTCGGCCCCGCTGGGGATGGCGTCCTTCAGGAACAGCCACGTCCAGGTCCGCTTGAGCGCCCCGTCGTCGGTCGGCGCCGTCATGTATCCCGCCACCGCCGGCGCGGCGAACACCTGCCGCATCGGACCGTCGAGTCCCGCGGTCGTATCCTGCGCCATCGCGGAAGTCGCGGTAAACAGGCATGCGCCGACAGCTGCAATCTTAAGTATTGTATTCATGGAACAATCCCCTCAAATCCCCGACCGCACTATTCGCGGAAAGCGACGTTATGCAAACCTCCGCCGTGAAATCGATTATGGATAAGTCGGCCCGCCGCGCCCGAAAGGACCCATGCCTCCGTTCGTCACCGACCTGACCCGCGAGATCTTCCGCCTCTGGCGCGAGCTCTGGTGGCTGCCGGAATGGGCGGTGATCGCCATCATCGTCGGCAGCTTCGTCTTCATCGGCTGGGCCGCGAACCAGGTTGTCTTCGCCCTGCTGAAGCTGGCCGTGCGCAAACGCGACGTCTTCTGGCGCGGCACGGTCGGCCGGGCGCGGCTGAAGGTGCGGATCGCGGTGATGATCGCCGCCATGGCCCTGGCGGTCACCGTCTCGCCGCTGGACCCCGAACCGTCGCTGTTGATCCGCCAGACCCTGCTGTTCGCCTTCATCCTGACCGTCGGCTGGATGCTGATCGGGGCCTCGGACATGTGGGCGGTGGTCTATCTGCGCCGCTTCAACATGGAGACCGAGGACAATCTGGTCGCCCGCAAGCACGTCACCCAGGCCCGCATCCTGCAGCGGGTGGCGGCTCTGCTGATCGGCGTCGTCACCCTGGGGCTGGCCCTGCTGACCATCGCCGAGGTGCGCCAGTGGGGCCTGTCGCTCCTGGCCTCGGCCGGCGTCGTCGGCATCATCGCCGGCCTGGCCCTTCAGCCCTTCCTGACCAATATGGTCGCCGGGGTCCAGATCGCCACGGCCCAGCCGATCCGGCTGGACGACGCCGTCATCGTCGAAGGCGAATTCGGGACCATCGAGGAGATCACCTCGACCTATGTGGTGGTCAAGCTGTGGGACTGGCGGCGCCTGATCCTGCCGCTCAGCTATTTCATCAACACCCCGTTCCAGAACTGGACCCGGGAGTCGACGCGCCTGATCGGCTCGGCCTTCCTCTATGTCGACTACGAGGCGCCGATCGAACGGCTGCGGGCCGAACTCGAACGCATCTGCCGCGCCAGCCTGTTCTGGGACGGCGACGTGGCCAGTCTTCAGGTCACCGACATCACCGACCGGACGGCCCAGGTCCGCTGTCTGGCCAGCGCCCGCAACGCCGCGACCGCCTTCGACCTGCGCTGCGAGATCCGCGAGAAGATGCTGGCCTTCATGCGCGACGACTGCCCCGAGGCCCTGCCGCGGGAGCGGTTCGCCGCCGACCGGCTCAGTTCGCCAGACGCAACGCCGCCCGGCCGATCCTGACCGCGTCCTCGAGGTTGTCCGCGTCGGCCTCGCCGGCCGAGGCCGGGTCGCAGGCGACGGCCAGAAGTTCGGCCGCGTCTCCGCTCGGCGCGGCGGGATAGGCGGGGGCCGTGTCCGGGGTGGACGGCCCCTCGGCGCCGCCCTCGCGCACCGAGGCGAAGTCCAGCCGGTCGGCCGTGCGCGCCCGGCAGTCGAACGCCCACCACGACCAGCCGCCCCAATAGGTTTGCCCGCCCGCCGTGAAGTCCGCCTCCGTCACCTGCAACGACCGCATCCGCACCCGGTCGCCGTCGCGGCTGATGGTGGACAGGTCGGCCAGCACCGCGAACCGCCCGACTCCGGTCAGCACCAGTCGTGGGCCGTCCGGCGTCGTCGGTCCGGCGCAGGCGGGCGAGGCCAGCAGGAGGACGCCGACCACGGCGGCCTTGATCGCGGTTTTCATGCCCCATCGTAACCGGGCGTTGACCGCATTGCGACCAGACTGTCGCCATGGCCCGCTTCATGACCCTCGATTTCGCCGACGGCGACCGGCCGCAGACCCTGGCCCGCGTGCTGGACATGGCGCGCGGGGCGTATGGCTATGTCGTCACGCCCAATGTCGACCATGTGGTCAAGCTGATGGACGGCCGGGTCGGGCGCGACGTCTATGAGGGCGCTGACCTGAAGGTCTGCGACAGCCGCATCCTCAGCCATCTGGCGCGGCTGCGCGGCGTGGCCCTGCCGGTCTATCCGGGTTCGGACATGACCGCCGACCTGCTGGCCTCGCCCGCCGCCGAGGGCCTGACCATCGCCGTCTTCGGCCCCGACCGCGCCGCCTTCGACGATCTGGCCGCCCGCTATCCGCGCCAGACCCTGAAATTCCTCGAGGCGCCGATGCTGACGCCCGGCACGCTCGGCTGGCGCGCCGCCGTCGGCCATGCCGCCCACGCCGAGTGGGACGTGCTGCTGGCCTGCGTCTCCTTCCCGAAGCAGGAACTGTTCGCCCACGCCTTGCGCGCGGCGGGCCGGTCGCACGGGGTGACATTGTGCGTCGGCGCCTCTGTGGACTTCCTCACCGGCCGCCAGCAGCGGGCGCCGCGCCTGTTCCAGCGCCTGTCGCTGGAATGGCTGCACCGGTTGCTGAGCCAGCCGCGCCGGATGTTCCGGCGGTATGTCATCGAGGGCCCGGCGATCTTCGGGTGGTTCGTCAGGACGGAAGTCATCGGGCGCTAGTTCCTCCCCCTCCCCTGAAGGGGAGGATTACGCCGCCACGATCTCTTCCGCCTGGGTCAGGTCGACGCTGACCAGCTGGCTCACTCCCCGCTCCGGCATGGTGACGCCGTAGAGGCGATCCATCCGGCTCATGGTCACCGGGTTGTGGGTGATGACGATGAAGCGGGTGTCCGTCCGCTTCCGCATCTCGTCCAGCATGCGGCAGAAGCGGTCGACGTTGGCGTCGTCCAGCGGGGCGTCGACCTCGTCCAGCACGCAGACCGGGGCCGGGTTGGCCAGGAACACCGCAAAGATCAGCGCCGCGGCGGTCAGGGCCTGTTCGCCGCCGGACATCAGGCTCATCACCGACAGCCGCTTGCCGGGCGGGCAGGCGTAGATCTCCAGCCCGGCCTCCAGCGGATCGTCGCTCTCGACCAGCTTCAGCTCGGCCTGGCCGCCGCCGAACAGGGCCTCGAACAGGCTTTTGAAATTGTCGTTGATGACGTCGAAGGCCGCCACCAGCCGCTCGCGGCCCTCGGCGTTCAGCTCGTCGATTCCGTCACGCAGCTTGGCGATGGCCTGGGTCAGGTCGGAGCGCTCGACCTTCATGGTCTGCAGCCGGTCGCCGTACTCGTTGGCCTCGTCCTCGGCCAGCAGATTGACCGCGCCCAGCGCCTCGCGCTCGCGTTCCAGTCCGTACAGCAGGCTCTCGGCCCCTGCGGCGTCGGGCGGGCGGGCGATGGCGTCGTCCTGCAGCTTCTGGCCCAGTTCTTCCGGCGACATCTGCGCCGTCTCACGCAGGTTTGCCTCGGTCTCGGTCAGCTTCTCGGCCGCCGCCTCGGCCCGCGCCGCCAGGCCGGCCCGCGCTTCCCGCGCCGACGAGG
>NZ_JAVHLH010000113.1 GCF_031082345.1 Brevundimonas sp.
AGCGCCGCCGCCAGGGGGGCCGAATCCGCCAGCACAGCGCCCTTCAGCACCACCGAGGCCGCGCCGCCCTCGAGGTCGGCCAGCACCGCCGCATTGACCGCCGCCGCCTCGTCGCCCTCGACCAGGGTGCGCAGGTCCCACGCCCGACCGTCGGCGTCCGAAGGGCGGGGCGCGGACAGGGGCTGGACGCCCGTCGCCGCGCCATAGAGCGGCCGGACCGCCAGATGGTCGGCGTCGAGGTGGATCAGGCTTTCGATCGGCCGGTCCTTCAGCGCCTTCTCGGCGAGGGCCTTCCAGTCGGCGGGAGACGGGGTCGGAAAGGTCATGCGCCTCCAATGCCCGGACGGGCGGGCGGGGTCCAGATGAGGGACCCGATAGGCGACTCCAAAAATCGAGTCGCAGGAATGCGCCACTGCGGCGGTTGCGGTTGAGCCTGGCCAGCCTACATCCGTCCCGAACGCAGCAGGAGCTTTCGATGGCCGACCTCTCCGCCTTTCCGATCACGCAGCGCTGGCCGGCGCGACATCCCGACCGCCTGCAGCTGTATTCACTGAACACCCCGAACGGGGTGAAGGCCTCGATCATGCTGGAGGAGACCGGCCTGCCCTATGAGGCGCATTTCGTGGACATCGGAAAGGACGAGACCTGGGGGCCGGAATTCCTGTCGCTGAATCCCAACGGCAAGATCCCCGCCATCCTCGATCCCGACGGACCGGGCGGACAGCCGCTGGCCCTGTTCGAGTCCGGGGCCATCCTGATCTATCTGGCCGAGAAGACCGGACGGCTGCTCCCCGCCGACGCCGCCCGACGCTATGAGACGATCCAGTGGGTCATGTGGCAGATGGGCGGGCTCGGGCCGATGTTCGGCCAGGTCGGCTTCTTCAACAAATTCGCCGGACGCGAGTACGAGGACAAGCGCCCGCTGCAACGCTACGTCGCCGAGTCCAGGCGACTGCTCGGCGTCCTGGACGCCCGCCTCGAAGGCCGCGACTGGATCATGGGCGACTACACCATCGCCGACATCTCGATGCTGGGTTGGGTGCGCCATCTGATCGGCTACTACGAGGCCCGTGAACTGGTCGAGTTCGACGCATTGAAGACCGTTCCGGCCTGGCTGGAGCGCGGCCTCGCCCGGCCGGCGGTCCAGCGCGGACTGGAAATCCCCGCTCGACCCTGATTGCCGGTCGCCGCCCTCTTCCTCAGCGGCGCCCGCCGAGTTCGCGTTGCAGGGCGCGGAAGTCGGTTCCGACCCGGGCTACGGCCAGTCGCGCCGCCTGGGGCGTGACGGCGAAGGTCTCGGCCAGGCGCTGCAGGTCGCCGTCGTCCATGGCCAGGGCCGCACCCGCGCCGGGGCTCCAGCTCGCCGGTTGCGGCGGCGGAGTGTCGGACAGGGTGTCCATCGTTTGCCTCCTCATGAAATGTGTCGGGAAAACGTCCGGCGACGCCTTTGGGTCCGTGTCGGGTCCGCGACCTTCCGTCCCGGCCGGCGCGGAACGCCCGACCGCCTGCGCCGTTGGAGCCGGATGACCCGCAAGACCGACAGGACTCCCGTCCCCCGCCCCGCCTCGCGGGCCCAAGGCCTGGTGGTCGGCGGGCTCGGCGGTCCGGAAGGGGAGCTGCTGGACTCCGGTCAGGAGGAGGTCTTCTCCCGCACCGAGGTCGAGAGCGGCCGCATCGAGCATCAGGCCAAAACGGGCGGGTCCGGCGACGATCCGGGCGGCGAACGCAAGCGGCCCGGCTGACCCTCAGGCGGCCCGGCGCGCCGGGACGGCCGCGGCGACCAGCGGCTCGAACACGTGCCGGGCGAGGTGGCGCACCACCGGAACCGCGACCCCGTCGCCGGTCAGGTGATAGGCGTCGCTGTAGTTTCGCGGCAGCAGATAGTCGTCCGGCAGACCCATCAGCCGCGCCGTCTCGCGCGCCGAGATCAGCCGCGAGCGAACGTAGGGACCATCGACGACGAGAAGGATCTGGCGGCTCGAACCGCCCCCGGGGGTCCGCAGGCAACCGGCGACATCGTCGAACCGCACCTCGGCCCGCTGCACCTTCGACCCGCCCTCGAGCCGCGTCCGGCGATAGACGCCGCCGACCATGCGCCGCCCCGCCCGCCGGGCCGCCTCGACCTTGGCCGCGTTGACCGGCGACATCAGGTCCAGCAGCCGTTTGGTCTCGGCCTGGTTATGCCAGCCGACGCTGTCCGGTTCGTCTTCGATCAGGTCGGCGAAGGTCGTGGTCCGGCGCACCGGCGTCGGCAGGTTCCACCACAGCAGCCGGTCTCGCACCGCGCCCGGCAGCGTCGATGTCGCCCGCCGCACGGCGCGCGTGTGGAACGGATCGACCGGTTCCGGCGACAGCAGTTCCGGCGCGACCTCGACCCCGTCGCGCACCCCGATCACGAACAGCCGCGGACGACTCTGCGGCACGAACAGCTCGGCGTTGATCACCAGGGGGCCGTAGCGATAGCCGGCCTCGGCGAAGGTCCGGCAGATGGTCTCGAAATCCCGACCGCCGTGCGAGGTCAGGGTTCCGCAGACGTTCTCGACCGCCACCAACCGGGGCGCCCGGTCCTCGGCGATCAGGCCGCGAATGACGTCCCAGAAGGCGTGAAAGGTGCCCGACCGCTCGCCCCCAAGTCCAGCCCCGGCGCCCGCCAGCGACAGGTCCTGGCAGGGAAAGCTGCCCCAGACCAAGTCCGGTTCGCCCGGCAGATCCGCCGCGTCGAGCGCGCGGATGTCGCCGACGGTCAGCTCGCCGCCGGCGCCCCAGTTGGCTTGGTAGGAGAGGCCCTTGCGGGCGTCGAAATCGTTGGCGAACAGACAGGTCCAGCCCTCGCCCAGCCCCCCACGCACCATGCCGCCGCCGGCGAAGAACTCATAGAAGCTGGGCATGGGATCCCCGGTCTGCCGCGGCCCGAAGGCGACGCATCCGACTGTAGGAGAGGAAGATGGTGGACGCGACAGGGATTGAACCTGTGACCCCTTCGATGTCAACGAAGTGCTCTCCCGCTGAGCTACGCGTCCGCCGAGACGGCCCCGGATAGCGCCGGGGGCAGGAAGGCGCGGTCTATAACCCGGCCCATTCGCACTTCGCAAGGCCCAAAACCACGCCGGCGCTCAAGTAGCGAGCCTCGTCATTCCCGCGAAGGCGGGAACGCGTCGCGGGCGATAGCGCCCCCTTGCGTCAGGCCGCCGCGACCATTCGCTCGACCTCGCCGACGAGGTCGCGCAGGTGGACGGGCTTGGACAGCACCTTGGCCTGCGGGCTGGCCTGGGCCGCCGACAGGGCGACCGCGGCGAAGCCGGTGATGAACATGATGCGGATGCCGGGCTGGCGGGCGGCCGCGACGCGGGCCACCTCGATGCCGTCGGCTCCGGGCATGACGATATCGGTCAGCAGCAGGTCCCACGGGCCCTGATCGAGCGCGTCGATGGCGTCGTCGCCGTTCTCGCAGTCGACCACCGAGTGGCCGGCGCGCTCAAGCGCCCGGGTCAGGAAGCCGCGAAGCGAATGATCGTCTTCGGCCAGAAGAATGCGCGCCATGAAGTTTTCGCCCCGTCTTGTTGAAGCGAGGCTACGACGCGATCGGTAAACCCGCCATGAAAATCCCCGCGGCGGGGACGCGCAACGGAGGTGCGAACCTGTGGATCGATCCGCGAAACAGGTTATGGGATCGACCATGGCGGACGGACCGGAACACAGGGCGGACGAGGCGGACGCGGCGCCGTTCGCCGTCGTCGCGCCCGAGACGCCCGGCCGGTTCGTGTTCGCCTCGCCGCACTCCGGCGACCTTTATCCGGCCGACCTGGACGCCGCGCCGGACCTGCCGATCGCCAGCCTGCGCAGCGCCGAGGACGCCTTCGTCGACCGGCTGATCGCCCCGGGGGCCAGGCGCGGCGCGAGCCTGCTGCTCGGGAGGGTCGGTCGCGCCTATCTCGACCTGAACCGCGATCCCGAGGATCTCGATCCGGCCCTCGTCGAGGGACTGGAGGGACGGATCCCGTCGCCACGCACGGCGGCCGGCTATGGCGTCATTCCCCGTCTGACCGGCGACGGCCGGCCCCTCTACGCCCGGCGGCTGGGCGCGGAAGAGGCCGAGGGCCGGATCGCCCGCGCCCACACGCCCTACCATGCCGCCCTCGACGGCCTGATGCAGGCGGCGCGTGCGCGGCATGGCGAGGCGGTGCTGGTCGACTGGCATTCGATGCCGTCGCGGGCCACCCGGGGCGTCGGCGGGGCGCGCGGGCCGGACGTGGTGCTGGGCGACCGGCATGGATCGTCCTGCGCGACGGACCTGACCCGGCGGCTGCGACGGGCGTTCGAGGCGCTGGGCTGGCGAGTGGCGCTGAACCAGCCCTATTCCGGCGGCTGGACCACCCAGCGCTGGGGCCGCCCCGCGGAAGGATTTCACGCGGTGCAGATCGAACTGAACCGCGCCCTCTATCTGAACGAGGCTGCCCTGGAGCCCGGGCCGGGCTGGTCACGCTGTGCCGCCGGCGTGACGCGGGTCATCGACGACCTGCTGGCCGATCCGCCCACGCCGCTGCGGGCGTAAAAAAGCCGCGCCCGAAGGCGCGGCATAAAAGTTTTTAGGGAGGAAACGCCCAGAAGGGCATGACGCCGCGAGGGCGTCGAAGATCAAGTTAGGGTGCGGTGCACAACGCGTCAACTGGATATTTCGCACCCGCGTTCACGCCTTGTAACGGCAAGCATCATCCCGAAATGCCCGCCGTAACCGCTTTCACGGGTAGGATTTTCCGAATCCTGTGAGCAGCTGCAATACGACTTCACCGCTCGGGCAGATGCGGCTCCAGCAAACGGCGCGCCGTGCGCACCGCCCGCGCCGCCGGCGAACCCGCCTGACGCCACACCAGCAGGCAGAAGGCGGCGACGACGCCCAGCGCCAGCCACAGCGGTCCGAACAGCCAGGCCGCCGCCGCCAGGGCGAAATAATAACCTCGCACGCCCTGGCTGAACGCGCTCAGGGCCGGGTTCAGCAGGCTCCCGGCCGCCTCGCCGAGCGCCACCCGGTCCGCCTCCGAATGCAGCTCGGGGGCGGCGCCGATCAGGGCCAGCGCATAGTTCATCTGCCGGATCGACCAGATGAAATCGAGCAGGCCGCGGGCCAGGCAGATCAGCACGAGGGCCAGCTTGGCCTCCAGCAGGCCGGTCGAGGCCGGCTCCGCGCCGACTGCGGCGAAGCCCTGCATCGCCTGCTCGCCGCCAAACAGCACGCTGGCCACCGCCGCGATCAGCAGCAGATTGGTGGAGGCGAAGAAGCCCCCTGAATTGATGGTGTGGCCCATCAGTTGGCTGTCGACGATCCGCACCTCGCGATGGGTCATGGCCATCATCCACGCCCGGCGGACGACGGTCATGTCATCGTTCAACGAGCCGCTGCGCCGCGCCAGCACCGCCAACAGCGGCCCGTAGCCGAGCCAGCAGAGAAAGAAGAGGGCCAGCGCCAGACCGTCCAGGATCGTCATGACCGCTCCTTCTCAACCGCCCGAGACGTCGTGACCCAGGGAACCGTCCGGGGCAAGTGCGCCTTGCTTCGGGCAAGTTGCGCGCCTATCACGCCCGCCTCCCCGTAGTGCACTGCACCATAGACGAGCCCGTCATGAACATCGACGCCATTCCCGCCGGTCCGAACCCGCCATGGGACGTCAACGTGATCATCGAGATCCCGCAGGGCGGCCTGCCGGTGAAGTACGAGATGGACAAGGCCTCCGGCGCCCTGTTCGTCGACCGCTTCCTGCACACCGCCATGTACTATCCGGGCAACTACGGCTTCATCCCGCATACCCTGTCGGACGACGGCGACCCCTGTGACGTGATCGTGCTGAACCCGACGCCGGTGGTGCCGGGCTGCATCATCCGCTCGCGCCCGATCGGCGTGCTGAAGATGGAAGACGAGGCCGGCGGCGACGAGAAGATTCTGGCCGTGCCGGTCGACAAGCTGAACCCCTATTACACCGACATCGCCAGCTACCGGCAGCTGCCGGCCATCCTGGTCGAGCAGATCGAGCACTTCTTCACCCGCTACAAGGACCTGGAGAAGGGCAAGTCGGTCACGGTCAAGGGCTGGGGCGACGCCGGCGAGGCCGCCGAACTGATCGCGGTCGGCATGCGGGCGCACCAGGACCGGCAGAAGTCCAGGGCCGCCAACGCGGCCTGACCCCGTCGGGGGCGGCCCGCGTCAGGGCCGCTCCACGCACATCGCCACGCCCATGCCGCCGCCGATGCAAAGCGTGGCGAGGCCCTTCTTGGCGCCCGACCGCTTCATCTCGTGCAGCAGGGTGGTCAGGATGCGCGCGCCCGAGGCTCCGATCGGATGGCCGATGGCGATGGCCCCTCCGTTGACGTTGACCTTGTCCGGGTCGAGCCCGAGCTCTCTCAGCACGCACAGCGACTGGGCCGCGAAGGCTTCATTGGACTCGACCAGATCGAGGTCGGCGACGGTCCAGCCGGCCTTTTCCAGCGCCTTGCGCGAGGCCGGGATCGGGCCTGTCCCCATCAGCGCCGGGTCGACCCCGGCCGTGGCCGAGGAGACGATGCGCGCCAGCGGCTCCAGCCCGCGCGCCCTGGCCTCGTCGGCGCTCATCAGCACCAGGGCGGCGGCGCCGTCGTTCAGCCCCGAGGCGTTGGCCGCCGTCACCGAGCCCTCCTTCGAAAAGGCCGGGCGCAGCTTTTCCATGGCTTCCAGCGTGGCGCCGTGACGGACGTATTCGTCCGTATCGACGACGACGTCGCCCTTCTTCGAGGCGATGGTGACCGGCGCGATCTCGGCGTCGAACCGGCCGGCCTTCTGAGCCGCCTCGGCCTTGTGCTGGCTGGCGACGGCGAAGGCGTCCTGGTCGGCGCGGCTGATCTGGAACTGTTCGGCGATGTTCTCCGCCGTCTGGCCCATGTGATAGCCGTTGAAGGCGTCCCACAGGCCGTCGCGGATCATGGTGTCGATGAAGGCCAGGTCGCCCATCTTCTGGCCGGTCCGCAGATGCTGGGCGTGCGGCGCCTGGCTCATGCTCTCCTGACCGCCGGCCACGACGATGCGGGCGTCGCCGAGCGCGATCTGCTGCGCCGCGACGGCGACGGCGCGCAGGCCCGAGCCGCAGATCTGGTTCAGGCTCCAGGCCGGGACTTCCTTCGGGATGCCGGCCCCCATGGCCGCCTGGCGCGCCGGACCCTGCCCCGCCGCCGCCTGAAGCACATGACCGAGGATCACTTCGTCGACCTCATGGGCGCCGACGCCCGCCCGCTCCAGCGCCGCCCGGATGGCGACCTCGCCCAGCTTCGACGCCGGCAGGGCGGACAACGCGCCCAGAAATGACCCCACCGGCGTGCGCGCGGCGGAGACGATGACCACTTCGACAGACATTTGACTGACCTCGGGGAAGCGGCCCTACGAAGGGGGGAGGCGTTAGGCCGCGGGAAAGAATTCGTGCCGTTTCTGCCGCATCCCGAAGCTTTCGTCACCCTCGCCGGCCGCCGTTCAGCGGATGGTCATGGCCCGGCCCGCACACTGGCTGGAACGAACAGGGAGCGAAAGGCTTGATGGGGCCATGCTCATGCGGATGAAGAACCTGGCCCGGCACGTTTGTACGCCGGACGAACTCGACATGATCGAGCACTACCGGACGCCGGCCGAGAAGACGGCCGACCTGGTCGTCCACGTCGTCGGCCTGACGCTGGCGGCGGTGGGCGGGATCGTCCTGGCAGTGCTGGCGGCGCTCTATTCCGGCGTCGGCGCCGTCGTCGCCACCGCGGCCTACGCCCTGTGCCTGATCGCCATGCTGACGGCCTCGACCATCTACAACCAGACCCGGCCCTGCGCCGCGCGGCCGATCCTGCGCCGCCTGGACGAGGCCGCCATCTTCCTGATGATCGCCGGCAGCTACACGCCCTTCACGACCCAGAATTTCGAGGGCGCCTGGTCGGTCGGCTTCACCCTGCTGGTCTGGACCGTGGCCCTGGGCGGCGTGTTCGTGAAACTGATCGCCCCGCGCATCTCGGACTCCTTCTGGAGCGTCGTGTACATCGGTTTCGGATGGCTCGCGGTGCTGGCGCTCAAGCCGATGATGGAGACCGTCCATCCGATCGCCCTGGCCCTGCTGGTGATCGGCGGCCTGATCTATACCGCCGGCGTCTTCGTCTTCATCAGCCCGGGGGTGAAGTTCCGCCGCGCCATCTGGCATGGCTTCGTCGTCACCGGCGCGATGACCCACTGGGCGGCGGTGCTGGTCGGCGTGGTCCTGGCCCCCGCCGCGCTCGGCTAGACATTCTCCTCCGCAGCGCAGCATAGTGCGGCGTTGCAACAGGATCGGGGACTACGCGTGGCCGACAAGAAGCCCGGAGCCGGCGAGACCGTCGTCATCAAGAAATACGCCAACCGGCGGCTCTACAACACCGCCACCTCCGCCTATGTCACGCTCGAGGACCTGGCCGGGATGGTGCGCGAGGGCGTCGAGTTCGTGGTCTATGACGCCAAGACCAACGACGACCTGACCCGCCAGATCCTGACCCAGATCATCTTCGAGGAAGAGAGCCGCGGCGAGGCCCTGCTGCCGGTGCAGTTCCTGCGTCAGCTGATCGGCTTCTACGGCGGCCAGATGCAGGGCGTGCTGCCCTCCTATCTGGAGATGTCGCTCGACAGCTTCGCCCGCCAGCAGGAACAGATGCGGGGCCAGTTCTCGAAGGCCTTCGGGGCCGCGCCCGGCGCGGGCCTGCTGGACGAGGCGGTCAAGCGCAACATGGCCATGTTCGCCGAGGCCATGAAGATGTGG